>NYTZ01000010.1 GCA_002683735.1 Flavobacteriales bacterium | reverse complement strand
CGCCGCCTCAGCCGCCCTTGGCCAATGTCACAAGCAATGTCGAGGGCAAGAATGAGGACGGCGCCTCATGGCTGGGAGAGCTGGAGTGGTTGCTCTGGCCTGCTTTCCTCTCAGGATGCGTCGCAATTCTCCTTGCACTCGCCTACTGCTGCTGGTTAGGCAGACGCACCGTCGCCGTGAACTTCCGGAAAAGCAGGTGGATGTCGTCCCCGCGTTCGCGCAGAGGCGGCAGCAGGAGCGGCACCTGGTTCAGTCGGTAAAACAGGTCCTCACGGAATTTGCCCGCCGCCATGGCCTTGTCAAAATCGAGGTTGGTCGCCGCCACGACACGGACATCGGTCTTGCGCACCTTGGAGGAACCTACCCTCAAGTATTCTCCCGTCTCCAACACCCGGAGTAGCCGCGCCTGTGTGGCCATCGGAAGCTCGCCCACCTCATCGAGAAAGATGGTGCCACCGTCGGCCTCCTCGAAGTAGCCTTTGCGCGCCTCATGGGCGCCGGTGAAGCTGCCCTTCTCGTGGCCGAAGAGCTCGGAATCGATGGTGCCCTCCGGGATGGCACCACAGTTCACGGCGATGTAGGTGCCGTGTTTCCGCGCGCTGTTGTGGTGGATGATCTTGGGAAGGGCCTCCTTTCCCGTACCCGACTCTCCGCGGACCAGCACCGTGATGTCGGCCGGAGCCACCCGCACGGCTGTGGCGAGGGCGCGCTCTAGACCGGGGCTGCTGCCCACGATGCCAAACCGGTTTTTGACAGCCTGCAGGTTCATGCGATGAAGCCCTCCTGTTGGGCGACCGCCTCGTCGACCAACTCACCCCGCAGGGTGATGGAGGTGTGGTCGGTCGTTCGGACGTAACGGTATTGGCCGAGCTCGACGTCGCCTTTCGGAAAGACGATCATCGCATTGTAAGTGTTCCGGCCTTGGAAATCCTCGGCGTTCTTCTTGGACGGACCCTCGACCAGCACACGGTAGATCCGGCCGCATTGGGCAGCGGTCCGCTCCTTGCTGTGTTTCTGCTGGAGCTTGATGATCTCTGTAAGGCGGCGGCCCTTCTCCTCCTCCGGCACATCGTCCTCGAACTTCCGCTCGGCCAGCGTGCGGGGACGCTCGCTGTATTTGAACATGAAGGCCATCTCGTAGCGCACCTCGCGCATCAGGCTGAGCGTGGCCTCGTGCTGCTCCACGGTCTCTCCGCAGAATCCGGCGATGACGTCGGTGCTGATGGCGCAATCCGGCATGATGCGGCGGATGGCGGAAATCCGGTTGAGGTACCATTCGCGGGTATAGCCGCGGTTCATCCGCTTGAGCACGTCACTGTGGCCGCTCTGGACCGGCAAGTGGATGTACTTGCAGAGGTTGTCCTTGCGGGCCATCACCTCGAGCACCTCGTCGGTCATGTCCTTCGGATGCGAAGTGGAGAAGCGCACACGCAAATNNGGATCCACGTCGGAGACGAGGTCCATCAGCTGGGCGAACCGGACGACCGGTTGCCCTTCTTCCTTGACGTTGCCCTTGGCGTCGACGTTCCACTTGTAGCTGTCCACGTTCTGCCCGAGCAAGGTCACTTCGCGGTAGCCCTTGGCAAACAGGTCGCGGGCCTCGGCCACGATGCTCTGCGGGTCGCGGCTCCGCTCCCGGCCCCGCGTGAACGGCACAACGCAGAAGCTGCACATGTTGTCACAGCCCCGCATGATNGAGATGAAGGCCGTCACCCCCTTGTCGTCGAGGCGGACCGGCTGAATCTCGGCATACGTCTCCTCCCGGCTGAGCAGGGTGTTGACCGCCTTCTGGCCGCCCTCGACCTCATCGACCANGCGCGGCAGGTCTCGGTAGGCGTCCGGGCCTACAACCAGATCGACCAGCTTCTCCTCCTCGAGCAACTGGTCCCGCAGGCGCTCGGCCATGCAGCCGAGGATGCCCACCTTCAGTTTGGGGTTGTTGCGCTTGCCCCCCTTGAGGTGTTGCAAGCGGTGGCGGATGCGCTGCTCCGCATTGTCCCGGATGGAGCACGTATTGAGCAGGATCAAATCGGCCTCGCCCTCGTTCTTGGTCGTGGCGTATCCAGCCTCGGCGAGGATGCTCGCGACAATCTCGCTGTCGCTGAAATTCATCTGGCAACCGTAGCTCTCGAGATACAGCTTGCGCGACCCCACGGTTTGGGCCTCGAGGGCCTCCCCTTGGCGGCTTTCATCAATGGTATGGTTGCCGGGTCTCATGGTCTTGAATTCAAAGTCGAAACAGATGAAGGAGAGCAAAATTACGCCAAACCTGACAACGTGTCAGTCCCAAAAAAAGTAGGAGATCCTCACCTAAAGGTGGGAGGAATGGCGACCAAAAAAAACCTGACAACCACACCCCTTCCCCTTCTTGGAATGGAGAAGCCCCCCATCTTTGCGGCTTCGCTACACTGCATCATGAGCAAGAATCTGGTTATCGTCGAGAGCCCTGCAAAGGCCAAGACCATCGAAGGATACCTCGGAGGAGAGTATGTCGTTCGGTCCAGCTATGGACACATCCGAGACCTGCCCGGAGGCCAATTGGCCGTAGACGTGGAGAATGGATTCATGCCCACCTATGAGGTGACCGCCGACAAGGGCCGCTTCAGCGAGCTCAANAGATTGGCCAAGTCCGCCGAGACCGTTTGGCTGGCGACGGATGAGGATCGTGAAGGAGAAGCGATCAGCTGGCATTTGCAGGAGGCGCTCAATCTGCCCGAGTCCAAGACCAAGCGCATCGTCTTCAGCGAAATCACCAAGAAGGCCATCCTCCGCGCCATCGAAAACCCACGCCAGGTCAACATGCCCTTGGTCATGGCGCAACAGGCCCGCCGCGTGCTGGACCGGCTCGTGGGATACGAGCTGTCGCCGGTGCTGTGGAAGAAGGTGCGCCCCTCCCTGTCCGCCGGACGGGTGCAGAGCGTGACGGTCCGCCTCATCGTCGATCGCGAACGCGACATCCTCGCCTTTCAGCCGAAGGGCTACTATCGGATCTCGGCCAAGATGAACGCGGGAGGACAGGGATTCAAAGCCGAATTGAACAAGCGCCTCGACACTCCGGAGGTCGCCACTGCGGTCCTCCANGCAGCCCATGGTGCGGACCTCANCGCCAACCGCGTCGAGCGCAAGCCGACCCAGCGCAAGCCCGCTGCTCCGTTCACCACGTCCACCCTGCAACAGGAGGCCTCCCGGAAGCTGGGCTTCTCCGTCTCCCGCACCATGCAGGTGGCCCAGCGCCTTTATGAAGCCGGCCGCATCACCTACATGCGAACCGACTCGACCAACCTGTCCGACTTCGCCTTGGAAACGGCAGAGGCGCACATCAAATCGAGCTACGGTGACGCCTACCACGAGCGCCGAGTCTTCAAGACGAAAAATGCCGGCGCACAGGANGCCCACGAAGCCATCCGCCCCACCGACATGTCTGCAGCCAGCCTGCAGGGCGAAAGCGACGAACGTCGGCTTTACGAACTCATCTTCAAGCGCACCTTGGCNAGCCAGATGGCCAATGCAGTCATCGAAAAAACCACCGTCGACATTCACCTGCCGGGCCGCGAGGAAATGCTCGTCGCCAGAGGAGAAGCCATCCAGTTCGACGGCTTCATGAAGGTGTACCTCGAGGGCACCGACGACGAAAAGGAAGACCGCGGCATGCTCCCCCGCATTGAGCAGGGCCAGGCCCTGGGCCTCGACAACATGGTGGCCACGGAACGTTTCACCAAGCCCACGGCTCGCTTCAGCGAAGCTACCTTGGTCAAGAAGCTCGAGGAACTGCAAATCGGNCGACCATCCACTTACGCCTCCACCATCGGCACAATCCAAAAGCGCGGATACGTCGTCAAAGAGGACCGAGAAGGCAAGGAGCGCAAATTCCAAACTCTCCACCTGCAGGCCAACGGCACGNTCCGCGCCGAAGACAACACTGAGATGGCGGGATCCGAGCGATCCAAGCTCTTCCCCACCGACATCGGCATGGTCGTCACGGACTTCCTACAAGAGCACTTCGCGTCCATCATGGATTTCCGGTTCACCGCCAAGGTGGAACAGGAGTTCGACGACATCGCCGCCGGCAAAGACGACTGGCAGCGCATGGTCAAGGCGTTCTACACCCCCTTCAACGCCCAAATCCAAGACACCACCGAAAACGCNGACCGCGCCAGCGGAGAGCGTGAGTTGGGTGTAGACCCGGCCTCTGGAAAAATGGTTTTGGTGCGCATTGGCCGCTATGGCCCCCTCGCCCANATCGGTGCGCCGGATGACGAGGAAAAGCGCTTTGCTTCCCTGCTCAAGGGACAGACCCTCGAAGGCATCACGTTGGAGGAGGCACTCAAGCTNTTTGATCTGCCCAGGGACCTCGGTCAGTTCGAGGACAAAAAGGTGGTGGCGGCCATCGGCCGCTTCGGCCCCTATGTCCGTCACGACGGCAAATTCGTCAGCATCCCCAAGGACAGCGAGTACAGCCCCTATGACATCCCACTGAACATCGCAATCGAGATGATCAAGGCCAAGCGTGAAGCCGACGCAAAAGCCTTGCTGCGCACCTACGACGAAGATCCGGACACCCGTGTATTGATGGGCCGCTGGGGGCCTTACATCAAATCGGGCAAAGACAACATCAAGATTCCCAAGGGCGAGGAAGTCGACAACCTCAACTGGGACCGCGTGCTCGAACTGAAGGCCGGCATCATCAAGGCTTTTGCAGNGGACACCAAGTGGACCATTCGCCTGAAAGGCCGCCAATACTACCTCGTTTCCGACAAGCAATCCGTCCGGATTCCCGTGGGCGAAAAGATTCTGGAGATGGACTGGAATCGGGCTCAGGAAATCATCAAGGGGAAGGCGAAAAAGTCCCCGGCCAAGAAGAAAAAGGGCTGACCTCAGGGGGTAGCTTGCCCCCATGGATTCGATTTTCGATTGGCTTGAGCCGACCGAAGCCGGGCTGTTCGACATCTCGGACGGCACCGACCGGTTGCGCGACGTCTTGCGCATCCACCGGAGTGGCGAGTGTCCTGACCTAGACGGCTGTGTGGCCGCCTTGGTGGGAGTCATGGACCGACGTGGCAGTGCCGATGGCGCACAGACGGACCGCGCCGCCGAGTGGGTGCGGGGCAAGCTGTATGGCCTGACCAACATGGACCGCTGGGCGGCAGTCGCTGACCTCGGCAACATCACAGCCGGTCCCACCGAAGCCGACACCCGGGCCGCTTTGAATGTGGTCTGCCAAGAATTAATGGCCAAGGACATCGTCCCGATCATCCTCGGCGGCAGCCAGGTCCTCACGGTTCCGATATATGCCGCCTACGCCAACCAGAAGCGCCCCATCAATGTCGTCAGCGTGGACGCTGGCATGGATTTCGGCGGCGACCCCCAGGAGGTGGATGGTCGCAATTGGCTCAATGCCCTTGTCCTGCCGGAAGGGGGGCATTTGTTTGACTTCACACAGCTCGGCCACCAACGCTACCTTTGCGATGGCGACACCCTCCAACTGATGGAGAAGATGCACTTCGACGCCATTCGGCTTGGCCGGCTTCGCGCAGACCTGCCCGCGGCGGAGCCCATTTTGCGCGATGCCGACCTCGTGAGCTTCGACATGAGTGCCGTTCGCACCGCAGACCACCCAGCCTCCACCGAGGCCCGCCCCAATGGCTTGACCGGGGAAGAGTTCTGCCAACTCACCCGATACGCCGGCTACAGCGATCGCTTGAGTGCGGTGGGCTTCTTCGAACACGACCCTTCCCGCGACGGGGATGGCAGAGGTGGGCAACTGGTGGCGGAGGCCATCTGGTGCTTCCTCGAAGGCATGATGCACCGCATGGGAGACCACCCTCGTGGATCGACGGAAGACTACCTCCAATACCGGGTGGTGCTCGAAGACGACGACCACGAGGTGGTGTTTTACAAGAGCCCGCGAAGTGACCGCTGGTGGATGGACATCCCCACACCGGGGGCTGGAAACCGCA
>NYTZ01000009.1 GCA_002683735.1 Flavobacteriales bacterium | reverse complement strand
TGCTTCAGGGTCCAGGGTGAAGAAGAACCAGGCGGTCATCTTGCGGTGGGTCAGAATGTGGCGAACGGGCCCCCAGAGGTCCAGTCGATTCGGGGTTTGGCGGCCTTCCGTCATTTCGACCGGGAAGCACTCGAGGCCGCCCCAAATGCCAGTATCCGGGCGCCGTTCGACCCACCAAAGCAGGGTTCCATCCGCAGCGTGGCGCAGCCGGATGTCGAACAGGACTTGAACCTCTACGGCGGCCTTTTTGGCCTGTTTGACCGGACGTTCCAAAGTGCTGTCATTCTTGAGTGCCAAGCAATCGTCTGCCAATGGGCACAGTTCACATAGCGGTTTTTTCGGCTTGCAAACGAGGGCTCCGAGTTCCATCCAAGCTTGGTTGGAATCGCCAGGGCGATCGGGATGAACCAATTCCGAGGCCGCCGTTTCGAGTGCTGTTTTACCTGCCTTGCGGTCTACTGGGTCGGACACGTCAAATAGGCGGCTCAACACCCGCTGTACATTGCCATCTATGACTGGCACAGGTTCGGAAAAGCAGATGCTCGAAATGGCAGCCGCGGTGTAGGGGCCGATGCCCGGAAGGGTCCGCCAACCCACAAAGTCACGGGGCATGTTGCCGTTCAGTTCGGATACGATGTGGCGCGCAGCGGCGTGCAGGTTACGCGCACGGCTGTAGTAGCCCAGGCCTTTCCACAGGGCCATGACGTCTTCTGGCGAGGCGGCGGCCAGGTCGTGCACGGTGGGGAAGGCCGCGAGGAAGCGGTGCCAATATGCCGTCCCGGTGTCGACGCGGGTCTGCTGGAGGATGACTTCGGACAACCAGGTTGCATAGGCTTCCGGGGCCGCCCGCCAAGGGAGGGGCCTCGCATGCTCGGCATACCATCCGAGGAGGCGTTCGGTGATGGGGTGCGCCGCGCTCATGGGGCGAATTTGCGAATGCTTGACGAAGGCTCGGAGGTGTGGGTTCCGTGACTTACTTTTGCCGGCCCATTGAGTGTGGAATTCAATCGATTGAGTTTCAAAGCATCAGCGAAAGAGATGGACAAAAAGATGACGAAGGCGGACTTGGTGAGCCGCATTTCAGAGAAGACGGGCATCGAGCGCCCGGATGTGCAAGCCACGGTTGAGGCGTTCATGGAATCCGTGCGCGACTCCCTCGAGCAGGGCAACAATGTTTACCTCCGCGGGTTCGGCAGTTTTGTGATCAAGCGCCGCGCCAAGAAGACGGGGCGCGACATTCTCAAGAATAAGACCATTGAAATTCCGGCCCACAACATCCCCTCCTTCAAGCCCGCCAAGAGCTTCATGGAGAACGTGAAGGCCAAGGTCTCCGCCAGCTGAATTCCGACCCCGCCATGAGCACGCAGTCCTCCCGTCGTACACCCCTCCCTTGGATCATTGGGGGATTGTGCGTCGTGTTGGCTGCGCTCGTCTGGCAGGTCATTCCCCGGCAACCCGCCGGCCTCGTGCAAGAGGACATCCCCACCTCCTTAGATGAAGCAGCACCGGTCGACCCGGTCCTTGCCGCAGTTGAGAAGGTCCGGGGTGCCAATCCCATGGATGGCATCCTCGAGCTGAAGGCGCTTGCCGAAGCCGAACCTCCGAACGTAGATGCTGTCATCGAGCTCGGTCGGTTTAGCATCCAATCCGGCCAATTGGACAAAGCGAAGGAGCGCTTTGTTCAGGCCATCGATCTGGCGCCTGAACGGGCGGAACCTTTAGTGCAGCTCGGCATGCTCGAGCTCGACGGAGGAAACCCCGCTGAGGCCCTCATCCATTTCGAACGGGCTGTGATGGTCGACAGCACTGCCCACAACGCTTGGTTCTTCCAGGCACAATGTCACGAGCGCCTCGGCAATCCGGGCTTGGCGCTCGCCGGCTACCAGAAGTTTCTCCCCCTGTCCCCGGATACCATCATTGAACAGGCGGTCCGCCAACGCATCGACCTCCTGTCCCAACCGAACCCCTAAACCATTCCGATTATGCCGAGTGGAAAAAAGCGCAAGCGTCACAAGATGGCGGTGCACAAGAAGAAGAAGCGTCTCCGCAAGAACCGTCACAAGAAGAAGAAGTGACGTTCCCCGGCTTTGCCACGCGGGCCTGGTGTCCGCAGGTGCAGCCATTTTTTCTTGACGCGTGAACGTCGAACTGGTCATCAACAAGACCAAGTCCGGGTTGCGCATTGCCATGCTGGAGGACGGCCAATTGGTCGAGCTTCACGAGGACAATGGCCAACAGGACTACGCGGTCGGGGACGTCTACCTCGGCCGGGTCAAAAAGGTGTTGCCCAGTCTGAATGCCGGATTCGTGGACATCGGACATCCCAAGGATGCCTTTCTCCACTATTTCGACCTCGGACCGCAATACCGGAGTTTCAAGAAGTATCTGCAACGTTCCGTAAAGGGAACGCAGACTTCTGCCGACCTCGCCAACTTCAAGTTGGAGTCGGACATCGAGAAGAAAGGCAATATGAAGGACGTGGTGTCTGCAAGCCAGACCGTCCTCGTCCAGGTGGCCAAAGAGGCCATTTCCACCAAGGGTCCACGTCTGACGACGGAAGTCACCTTGGCGGGCCGCTATCTCGTGCTGGTTCCCTTTTCCAGCAAAATCAGCATCTCCCAACGCATCAGCAAGGAGAGCGAGCGCAAACGCCTTCGCGTTCTCCTGCAGAGCATTCGCCCCGAAAATTGCGGCATCATCGTGCGGACGGTGGCCCAAGAGAAGGGTGCGGCTGACCTGCACGCCGATCTGGAGGACCTCACCAATCGGTGGAAGGAGCTCCACGCCAATTTGCGCAACGCGAAACCGCGGCAGCGCGTGTTGAGCGAGATGAACAAGACGAGCTCCCTGCTCCGGGATCTGCTCAACCCCAACTTCTCCCAGATCCTGGTCAACGACCCGGAGGTGGCGGAGGAAGTGCGGGAATACCTCGCCGCGAATGCGCCGGACAAAGTGGACATCGTCAAGGAGTCGAAGGCCAAGGATGTTTTCGACGACCGGGGTGTCCACCGCATGATCAAGGCGAGCTTCGGCCGCCAGGTCAACCTGCGTTCCGGAGCATACCTCATCATCGAGCACACCGAGGCCATGCACGTCATCGACGTCAACTCGGGTGGAAGGAAGGCCGGCGCCACCTCCCAGGAGGAAAACGCCACAGCCACCAACCTGGAGTGTGCCGAGGAAATCGCCCGGTTGTTGCGGTTGCGCGACATGGGTGGCATCATCGCCATCGACTTCATCGACATGGGGCAAGTGGAGAACCGCCGCAAGCTCACCGAGGCGATGCGCAAAGCGATGAAGCCCGACAAAGCCAAGCACAATGTGCTTTCACCGAGTCGGTTTGGTGTGGTGGAAATCACCCGCCAGCGCGTGCGCGAAGTCACCGACATCAAGACCGCCGAGCAATGTCCCTCCTGCAATGGAACGGGCAAAGTCGAGGCGAGCATCCTGGTCACCGACCGCATTGAAGACGCCCTCAAGGCGGCTGCGGACCGCGGACTGGGCGAGGTGACGCTGTTGATCCACCCGATGGTGGAGGCTTATATCACCCGCGGGTTCTGGAACAACCAGGTCAAGCGGTGGAAGAAGGCCTTCGGCATGAAGATCACGGTGGAGGGCAATTCCTCTATGGAGCTACTTCAGTACAACCTCTACGATCCCTCCGGCGAGGAGATCACCCTCTGACAACGACGTCCGGTCGGGGCGGTAATTCCTTGGGATACGCCAAGAAATGCCGCTCCACCGGAACGCTCAGGGCGCTCAGGTTCAAGTGGTCCGAAGCTGAGGCCACATCGCGAACGGACCCATCCTTGAACAACATCTGAATGCCGTGTGAAGCTGTGCTGTAGGCGCGGTTATCGATGCGGTCGTGCAGGACAAAGTGGGCGGCTTCCTCCGCCGTCAGGGAATGCGCCGCTTGCACAGCGGCGATGCGCTCGGCGATGTCGTCTTGGTTGAATGGGGCGTCCCGCAACTCGATCTTGAAGAGGCGGCGCTGTGAAATGCGTCGGCTCAAGTCGGACAGCACAAAGTCCGAATGCGACTGCCACGCATTGATGCAGCACATGATATCGTTGTCGTCCATGGCACAGAAGTCGGCGAGAATCTCCGGGTCGGCCATGAAGCGGGCGCGGTCAAGGTCCTGCTCCAAGAAGGGGCGCACGGCTGGAGTGGTCCATACGTCCACGCCACTCCGCACCAGGTCACGGGCCCGCTCNAGNANGCCCATCATCATCCATTCTGCGGCCAGCACGGTTTTGTGCAGGTAGACCTGCCAATACATGAGGCGGCGGGAGATGATGAATTTCTCGATGCTGTAAATGCCCTTTTCCTCGACGACGAGCCGCCCCTCGTGGACGTTGAGCATGCGGATGATGCGCTCGGAACTGATGCGCCCTTCACTGACTCCGGTGAAGAAGCTGTCCCGGCGCAGGTAGTCCATCCGGTCCATGTCGAGCTGGCTCGATACCAGGTCGTGCAGGAAGCCTTTGGGATGGTGGTCGTTGAAGATCTCGATGGCCGTGTCGAGGCGTCCGTTGAAGGCCTCATTGAGGCGGGTCATGATCAGCGTGCTGATCTCCTCGTGGTGCACGCCGTGTACCAAGGTGTGCTCCAAGGCGTGGCTGAAGGGGCCATGGCCCACATCGTGCAACAGGATGGCCAGGCAGGCTCCGCGGTATTCGTCCTCGGTGATGGCCACGCCCTTCTCCCGCAGGCTGTCCAGCGCCTCTTGCATGAGGTGGAGCGCGCCAAGGGCATGGTGGAAGCGGTTGTGGACCGCGCCCGGATATACGAGGTGGCTCAGGCCGAGTTGGCTGATTCGCCGGAGGCGTTGTACCCATGGGTGGTCCATGATTTCGGTGAAATCCGCGTGGCGGAGTTGGATGAACCCATAGACCGGGTCATTCAGCAGCTTGGGTCGTGCGGCCATGGCCGAAAATTGGCGTGTTTCTTTGCACGGGCACCACCCTCGTAAAATAATTGCGACGAATTGCCCTTGAAGGAAACATGACGCGCACCCCCCACATCCTTTGGGCCGATGATGAAATCGACCTGCTCAAGCCGCACATCCTCTTCCTTGAACGCAAAGGGTATGAGGTGACCGGCTTCACTGACGGGGCTTCCCTGCTCGAGGCATTGGAAGAAGACCGCATCGTGGATGTGGTCTTTCTCGATGAGAACATGCCGGGCCTCACCGGCCTGGAGACGCTCCAACGCATCAAGGAACGGCGCCCGCACCTCCCGTGTGTGATGATCACCAAAAGCGAGGAGGAGCACATCATGGAGGAGGCCATCGGGTCGAAGATGTCGGACTACCTCATCAAGCCGCTGAATCCGAGCCAAATCCTGCTTTCATTGAAGAAGATNNTAGACGAGAAGCGGTTGGTCGGCGAGAAGGCCATGAGCGATTACCAGCGTGAGTTCCGGGAGCTGGGCATGCGCCTCATGGACCGCCTGGGCTGCGAAGACTGGGAGGACATCCACAAGCGCCTTGTCCACTGGGACCTTGAATTGGCGGCTTCCGGGGACACCGGCATGGCCGAAGTGCTGCGGATGCAAAAGCAGGATGCGGGGCGGCAGTTCGCCAAGTTCGTCCAAGAGAACTACGGGGGGTGGTTGGCCGATCTCGACCGATGCGACGACTCCGAAAATCCCCTATTGGCCCCCAAGGTCTTCTCCGATGCGGTGCGGCCCATGCTCGAAGCTGGTCGCAAGACCTTGCTGGTGGTCATCGACAACTTCCGTTACGACCAGTGGCGGGTCTTGGCCCCGGTCCTCAATGAGCAATGGCAGGTCCAATCGGAGCGGATGCATTGGAGCTTCCTGCCCACGGCCACGCAATACGCCCGCAACGCCATGTTCGCCGGCATGACCCCGGCTCAGATTGCGCAGGTCCATCCCCAGTGGTGGAAAGACGAGCAGGCCAAGGGCTCCAAGAATGCCCACGAGTCCGACTTGCTGGGCACCTTGCTACAACGATGGGGCTACTCTGGCCCATGGGGCTACCACAAGATCACCGACTTGCAGGCGGGCAAGAAATTGCTCGAGGACTTCCACCAGTGGAAAGACCGAGACTTCACAGCTGTCGTCTTCAATTTCGTGGATATGCTNAGCCATGCCCGGACTGAGAGCGAAATCATCAAGGAGCTCGCCGAGGACGAGGCCGCATACCGTTCCTTGACCCAGAGCTGGTTCGAGCACAGTCCCCTTCGCGAGTTGCTCGAACGTGCGGCAGAGGAAGGATTTGAACTTGTCCTCACCACCGATCACGGTACAGTACAGGTGGCAGATCCGGTCAAGGTGCAAGGGGAAAAGGAGGTGACGGACAATCCCCGTTACAAGACGGGAAGGAATCTTCGCCACGATGACGATGTGTTTGCGGTCGACCAGCCAGAGGCCTTCGGATTGCCCAAATCGCATTTGTCCAGTCGCTACATTTTTGCGACCGAGCGGGACTTCATGGTGTACCCCAATAACTTCAATCGGTTCGTCCGCTACCTGGATGGCACGTTCCAGCANGGGGGCATTTCCATGGAGGAAATGTTGGTTCCGCTCGTTCATTTGGTTCCGCGATGAGTGACGTTTCGCTGCGCTGCATGTGGCGGTCTACGCCCTATGACCTGAAAGGGTTGACGGCNCTGGTCCCCGATCTCGAAGCCTGCCTGGATTGGGGCGATGTCGTGGCTTTGCAGGCGCCCATGGGGACAGGTAAAACCACACTTGTGTCCGCATTGGCCCGCCATTTCAAGGCCTTGGACACGGCTTCAAGCCCGACGTTTGCCCTTTGCCAGACCTATCCTGTGCCGAGGGTGGATGGTCAGCCGGAACGGTGCATTCGACACCTGGACCTGTACCGCATCGAGCACACTTCCGAGTTGGAAGCCTTGGGTTGGGAAGAGCTGATGGCCGACAACGCCGCCCTGACGTTCGTCGAGTGGCCGGAGCGGGCGGCCGACCACTTTCCTGAAGATGCATTGCTGTTGCGTTTGGAGCGGTTGCCGGATGACCTGAGGATGGCTTCCCTTTGGCAACGCGAATCCGAGTAAATTCCCAACTCAACCGCCACGCCGTGGAAACCAAGGAACGCATCCGACAGCTCGCCTTCCAGGCCGCATTGTCCCCGCAGGAAGAAACCCTGTTGTTGTCCACCAATGAGGAAAGCCTGCGCATAGGCATCCCCAAAGAAATCGTACTTCAGGAGCGGCGGGTGGCCCTCGACCCCGACGCCGTCGGGGTGTTGGTGGCCCATGGTCACGAAGTGGTCGTCGAGACCGGGGCCGGGGTGCANGCCCAATTCTCGGATGCCGACTACAGCGAGGCCGGTGCGCGGATTGCGCCGGATGCGGCTTCTGTCTACGCCAACGACATCATCCTCAAAGTGGCACCGCCGCAGGAGGCAGAGCTGGAGCACATGCGGGACCGGCAGACCATCTTCAGCGGCCTGCAGCTCGCGACCCATCCGGAGCGCACCATCGAGAAGATGATGGAACGCAAGATGACGGCCGTCGCATGGGANTTTATGCAGGACCGGACGGGCATCTATCCGCTGGTGCGGGCCATGGGTGAAATCGCCGGAACGACCAGCATCCTGGTCGCAGGCGAGTACCTCTCGCATCCCGAGTACGGCGACGGCTCCATGATGGGCGGCATGACGGGCGTGGCGCCATCCGAGGTCGTGATCATCGGAGCGGGCACGGTGGGTGAATTCGCGGCCCGGGCGGCGATTGGTCTGGGCGCATCCGTGCGCGTGTTCGATTCAAGCCCTTACCGGTTGCGGCGCTTGCGCGGCGAAATCGGAGGACGCCTTTGGACCAGCACCCTTCACCCTAAAATTCTCCGGGAATCCCTGGCCAGTGCCAATGTGGCCATTGGCGCAGTGCGGCCCGTCCAAGGTCGAACCCCGATGATTGTGACCGAGGAAATGGTGCAAGGCATGCGGGAGGGCGCCATTGTGGTGGATGTCAGCATTGACAGTGGTGGGTGCTTTGAAACCTCCCGCCTGACCAACCACCAAGATCCGGTCTTCGTCCAGCACGGTGTGACCCACTACTGTGGTGCGCCGATCGTGCACTCCATGCTGGTCAATGCCGATGAACAGAAACTCGCGGGCATCGAGCAGACGGTCTATGGGTTGGTCGCCGGCGCGGCACCGCCGGCCGCGATGATCGAAGGCATGGAGCGTATCGGCTTCAAGCTGACTC
>NYTZ01000008.1 GCA_002683735.1 Flavobacteriales bacterium | reverse complement strand
AACTCCTGGACCATCGCTCCCTCCATGGTATAGAGGTCCACGCGGAGGCGCATGTTCTGATTCACAAGGAAGGAGAGCTGGCTCTGGTTGTTCGTCGGGTTTGGAGCAAGTCCAGTGATGCGAATCGGCTCCTTGACACCACCGATGCTGGTGATGTCCACCGGGCCCTGCGTATGACCACCAGACACGGCAGCATCGTCCACCGCAAGGTCTCCAGACATGGTCTCGCCGTAGTGGAAACCGGTCGGGTTGCCACAGTCATCCAATGCCGTGTAGAAATACTCCACGCTCCAATCGAGGCAGCAGTCGAGGTCCATGAATACGTCTCCGGAGCTGGCCATCGGCCCCATGTCGGTGCCGTCGACCATCAGGTTGCCCTGCCAGAAGAACCAAGCGCTTCCACCGTAGTTGGTGTTCTTGTTATTGGCCCCGAGGCCCATCTGCATGCCGTAATAGCCGTTGGCAGGCTGATGGCTCAGTGCGAAACTGGAGCCAGCGTACATGCCCGTTCCCTCCAAACTTCCAGAGGACATGAGGAAGTACACCCAGTCCTCCCACACTGCTTCTCCAGGGTAGATCTCAGCACAGTCCTTCTTGTAGTTGCTGCCTCCAGCGGACCAAGCGGACCAGCCCTGACCGGCACCATAATCGGCCGTGAAGATGAATCCACCCGTGCCATCTGCGTTCTCGACTTCCAACGCGATGTGCAAGCTGCCATCGGCCATCACTTGGACCAAGTTTTCGGCATCGGCCATGACGAAGCTGTCATCGGCACCTGGGAAGTTGAAGAGACGCAGCACTTCCGGAGCAAGGTCGTCACACGTCTGGGCACCGTTGAGGGCCTCCGGCGTGGTCGGAGCACAGTAGTTCCGAATGGCATCCGTCGGGACATACCCCTGGGACTCCGTGAAGACGTTCACATTGACTTCACTGTCGCAATTGTCGATGGCCGTCACCTCACAGGCGACCGGCACCGGATCAAAGTCCAGCACACCCTCACCCGGGCAGTCGTGAGCAACAACCTCGCCGTTCTCCAGATCACAGGTGTTGGTCAACTGCGGCGCTTCCGTATCCAGAACCTGGATGTGCTGATAGGTCACGGCAATATCCTGGTTGTTGGCGTCGTCGGTGACGATGCTCTCCCAGCGACGCGTGAAGGCGTAGCTGCCTTCCGGCGTACCGTCATCCTCGGCACACTCGCCGAAGGTGAAGCTCAGACGCATTTCTTCGGAGCCAAGGCCATTCGGGAAGACCTGAACAAACATCTGGCCGCTCATCTCACCGTCGGTGGTGAATTGACCGATGAGCACACGGTGATCCGCTCCGGCAACAGCAGCGCTGTTCGGGTTTGTGGTGAACCAGCTTCCTCCGAAGAAGTCGTTGATCAAAATGTTGCCGCCCATCTCGAAGTCAATCGCCCAGTTGCCAACCACGGTCGTTTCCTGCTCGCCGGCAGCGCCGTCCGCCTGGGCGTCGATGCCGATGGTCACGAAGCTGTCATAGGCCACCATCGGATCGGCCAAAGCGAGGCCGTCGTTGTAGTTGTTGGCTGTCGGACCGCCNAGCGAGTTCTGATAGAACGAAGTCGTCGTGCGGATCGCCGTCGGGTTGATTTCATCCCCGGCAACTGCACTCACGAAGTCGTCGGCGTTCTCCGTCTCGATGTACATCCGGACAGTGGTCATGCCCATCACACCGGCTTCCGGACCGCTGATGGTGTCGATGACCAAGTTGTAGTTGCCCACCACCTGATTGAAGACCATATCGTCGGTGCTGTAGCTCAGGTCGATGTCGACTTGGCTGTCACAGCCGTCCTCAGCCATGACCATCGGCGTGCCTGTCACGGAGGGATCGAGGTCCACGTCGCCATAACANCCCTCCACCGAGTAGGTGGGCAGGGTCTCAAGCGTCTGGACCGGAGCCGTCACGTCGTTGGCCGTAATGGTCTGGTCGTGTGTCAGGGTCGTGGCGTTGCCACAGTCGTCCGAGGCCGTAATGGTCCATGTCCGGACGAAGGTGTAGCCACCCTCAGCAGCATCGTCAGCGTTGACGACCATGTAGGTAATGGCGCCATCCTCCGACGTGATTTCGATGGCCACGTCACTGTCACAGGCATCGTCTGCTGTGGCGGTGGCAACACCGGCAGCAGCCGGCGTCACGTCGGCGTTGCACTCGGCGTCAAGGTCGGTCGAGTAATCGGACGGCCAGGTTGGCGTAAGCGTCGGATCCGCGTCATCGGTCACCACCACCGTCTGATTCGTCTGCTGGGTGGTCATGTTGCCGCAATCATCGGCAGCGGTCACCGTCCACGTCCGGACGAAGGAGAAGCTGCCCTCGGCAGAACCGTCTCCGTTGTCACAAGTGTAATTCGATGCACCATCGCTGTAGCTGAATGTCAGGGACACATCGCTGTCGCAAGCGTCGGTGGCCGCGGCCACCGGCATGGCGGTCGGNGTCAGGTCAGCCATGCAGTCTGCGTCGAGCGTATACGCCTCAGGGGCCATCGGCGCGAGGGTCGTGATGGTCGGAGCCGAGTTGTCCAGTACAGTAATGGTCTGGGTGACCGTCTCCTCCGTGGCGTTGCCGCAATCGTCAGTCGCGAAGATCGTGAAGGTCCGCACGAAAGAGTACGACCCCTCGGCTGCTCCGTCCGTACCGTCGCAGCTGTAGACCGGAGCACTGTCCATGTAGCTGATATCGATNTCCACCATGGCATCGCAATTGTCGGCCACATCGGCCACGGTCGGCATGCCGCCGATGGTCGTGCTCGTATTCGCATCACAGAACGGATCGATGTTCACCGTCAGATCAGCCGGAGCCATTACCGTGAAAGTCGGAGCTGTCTCGTCCATCACCGTCACGGTGTGCTGGACCTGGACCGTGTCCGTGTTGCCACAGTTGTCGGTCGCCGTGAACGTNTACGTGCGCATAACCGTGAAGGATCCGGTGCTTGGCAGGCAGTGGTACTGCTTCGGGCTGTCAACGTGGTAGGAGTTGATCTCCACATCCGCGTCACAGTTGTCCGTTGCGGACGCTGTCGGGTAGGCCACGCCTCCGATGTAATCCGCATCACAAGCTCCACCTGCTGTCATCATCACGTTGTCCGGCTGCACGACCGTAAGGACCGGGTCTTCCGTGTCCTCGAGNACGATTCGCTGGCTGGACGTCGTCGTGTTGCCACAGCTGTCCGTGGCGGTGTAAACGATGTCGTAGGCGCCCTCGCACGGCGTACCGTCGAGCGTAATGGCCGCATCCGTCGAGGCGAGTTCGACGTTGTCGCTGAAGCTCACGTAGCCGTTTGCCTCGAGGGCAGCAAGCGGGTTGTTGCCCGAGCTGAACACGATGTTGTCAATGAACAGCGCCTCAGAACCGGAGTTGGACTCCAGGCTAATGTGCAGTTCCACGTCATCGAAACCATCGAGATCGAGGCTGGCCTGGTTCCACTGGCCCTCGATGCCGAGGTTGTCGATGTCCTGTCCTTGGGTATCGAGCAAATCGACTTCACCTCCGTCAGCCACCACCCAAATGCGGATGCGGTCGTCGGCCTCCCAACCTGTGGAGCGAGGGAANTAGTCGAGCGTGAGTGCCACGCCGCCCATGCTCACGTCGACATTGTCGAACACCAACTCCATGATGCCGTCAGTGTCCGACATCTGGAAACCTTGGCTTCCGTCGGTGTATGCATCCACCACGACGGCATAACTGGTCACACCCACGAAGTCTCCGTCAGTGAGGCCGCTTCCACCCGTGGTGTAGTAGTAGCTGGAGAAGCCCATCTCACCACCGGTCGAGGTGAAGTTCACATCAGACATGCCTGCGTTGTTGTCAAGTGCATGGTCCACTGACTCATCGAGGTTGTCGACATACTGATCGCCGCTGAATCCTTCCTCGAAGCTCGTGTAGGCGAGAACCGTGGACTGGTCTCCTGCGGAGAGGTCGAAGCTGAAGAAGTCGCAGGCTGCCGTCATGTTCTCCAGCGCCGTAATGTCCGGAGCGGAGGTGTCGGCCACCTGAATCGTCTGGACGTCGGTCACCGTAGTGGCATTGCCGTTGTTATCGGTCACCGTGATGGTCCAGGTCCGCTCGAAGGTGTAGCAAGCTGAAGCCGTGTAGCTGGTCGTCTCGTCGGCGTAACTGATGTCCACGCTGTTGAAGTCCGTCTCCGGAGCTGCAGGACCGGCACCGGCCCAGTTGTTGATCAACAGGGCGATGTCGCTCGCATTCTGCTGCTGACCGGAATTGTGGTTTGTGCAACCGCTTGCGGAAGAACCGTCGCTGTATACGATCCAGCCAGCCTCGTTCCATGCACCACCGTTCGGGTCCGTGTTGGAACCGGCACGCAGGGCGATGCCATCCTCNAACTCGTGGCAGGTGTTCGATCCGTCCTCGCCGGCCACACCGAACATATCGATGATGAATCCTGCGCCGTCGATGATGGCGATTTGGTCATCACCATTGCTGTCGGCCGGTCCGCCATTGCCCGCAGTGATGGTCGCGGCGAAGCCATAGCAGTCTTGGAAGCCCGCGTTGTTGGCGATCCAGGCGTATTGACCCGGGGTCATCGTGCCGATGCTGCTCAATTCAATGTTCGACGAGGTGCTCGGACCGGCGTTGCCATTGGTCCAGCGCTGGAGGGCATACCCCGTCAAGTCGATATCGCTGTCACCGCTGTTGTGAATCTCCACAAAACGACAAGTGGAAGCGGCATCGTTCGGATCAGCAATTGCCGTGATGATGAGGCCACCCGTCGGCACCTGTCCGGCAACACCATAGGTCTGGTCACCAGCACCACTGCAGTTGTCGCTGTAGTCAGCGGAAGCGGCACCCGTGCTCAGCGGGGTCGGATCGAAGTAACCAT
Source organism: Flavobacteriales bacterium (assembly GCA_002683735.1). The sequence goes on along the minus strand of NYTZ01000008.1, from coordinate 3,869 downwards.
TGACGTCATCGGCGTAGATCACGATATCAGCCGGGAAGTCGGCCGTGACGTCCGGATTCATCTCATCGAGAACAGAAATCGTGTGGCTCGTCGCGGCAGAAGCCGCGTTGCCACAATCATCCGTCACCGTCACCGTGTAAGTGCGGAGAATCTCGTAGCTGCCCACGCCGTCGACTACNCCCGTGTAGGTCGTGTCATCGCTAGTNGTGGCGAGGGTGTGCGCGATGTCGCTGTCGCAATCGTCGCTAGCCATCACGAGGAAGCCACTCGCATCTCCGGATACCGGCTCGGCCACCGGAGCAGCGTAGCAGGAGGCATCTAGGTAGACGGTCACGTCGGCCGGAGCGCTGAGGCTCACGGTCGGTGCCGTNTTGTCCGTTATGGTNATTGTCTGATTGGTNCTGGCGACCGTGCTGTTGCCCGCGCAGTCCGTGGCTGTCACCGTGAAGGTGCGGGTCACCACATGGCTGCCTTCGCCATTGGCATCATCTGCCGTGCAGCTGTACGCTGCAGCATCCGACATCGTGTAGCTTACACTGACTGCACCGCAGTCATCAGAGGTGCTCCACGTCACGGATCCCGTGACTGCCTCGCTGATATCNCCGGAAGACAGGCAACCGCTGAGGGCCATGTCGGCCGGCGCCGTTAACGTCAAGGCCGGCGCCGACGTATCGGCGATCGTGATGGTCTGCACCGCCTCGGCGATGTTGTAACCGCAGTCCTCGGCGTAGAACGTCCGGCGGATGGTGTACTCCTCGGGGCAAGCCGTAGGGATGATTTCATCGGCGTACGTTACGTCCACACTCGGGTCGCAGGCATCGGTGGCCGTGGCCCACTCGAAGTAGGCAGAGGCATCAGCGAAACAAGCAATCATCGTGTCAGCCGGGATGAAGCTGAAGGTCGGCGCCGTGTAGTCGTCCACTTGGATCACCTGGTAGAGGCTGTCTCCTTCGTTGCCGCAATCATCGGTCGGGTAGTAGATGAGCTGGTGGTCGTAGTTGCAACCGCCGGACATCACACCAAAGTCAATCGGGAAGTTGGTGTACCCGCAAGTCTCATCGAGCGTGATGATCGGGTCGCCCTCCGTGTCGACCACGGTCAGCAGCTCATCAATCGTCGGCTGGTAGAAGGGATCCCAAGGCCAAGCAGAACAATCGATGATGACCACCTCATCACCGGTCATGACTGGAGCCGTGGTGTCTTCGATTGTGAACGTGGCCGTCGTCATGGAGCTGAGCCCGCAGTCGTCTGTCGCGGTGAAGGTCACCGTGGCCGCGCCAGTGGCACCGCAGAGGTCGCTCAGGGACGTGAAGTCATTGCTCCAGGTCACACCGCCGCATGGGTCAGAGGCAGAAGCCCCACCGTGGCTGTTGAGCCAGTTGTTCAACTCAGTCAGGTTTCCTGCACCGTCGCACTCGACGGTCAAGTCGGAGGCGGCAATGTCGATGCTCGGCGCCGAAGTGTCTTCAATGGTGAACGTAGCGGACGTTGTGCTCGTGTTTCCGCAAGCGTCGGTGGCGGTAAAGATCACTGTTGCCGCGCCCGTGGCCCCGCAGAGGTCGCTCAGGGANGTGAAGTCATTGCTCCAGGTCACACCGCCAGACACCTGCTCATCGCCATTCAGGACGAGAGAGTCAAACTCAATGTCTCCGCTGGACAATTGAATCTTCACTGAGCGCTGGAAGCTCACACCACTCACCGTAATGGTATTGGACCCCAAGGAGAGGGCCTGAACGTTTCCGAAGAACCAATTTCCATTGGCCACCGTCTTGGCCACACGATAGTTGGCTCCACCGGACGGCAAGGACGTCACGTTGATTTCAACGGTCTGTTGGTCGCCACTGCTCGGATCGGCAGTGGTCGTGGCCGTATACACATGAGTCCAGGTGGCATTCGGCCCCTGTGCAAACAAATCGCTGGTTCCAGTAGACAAGGTCGGAGCCATCTGTTCTTCACCATTAATGGCAATGGCGTCAAACTCGACATCTCCATCCGAGAACTGCACCTTCACACTGCGCTGGAAGGACACTCCACTCACGGTGATCGTGTTCATGCCCAAGCTCAGTGGCTGCGGGTTGGCTTGGAACCAATTTCCATTGGCCACCGTCTTGACCACGCGGTAATTCGCACCACCGCCAGGCAAAGAGGTCACATTGATTTCCAAGGTCTGCTGATTTCCACTGGTCGCATCAGCACTGGTGGTCAGGGTGACCACATGGGGCCAGGTATTGTTCGGTCCAGACTCAATCAGGGGGCTGGCACTCATGGCAATGGCCGAGACGGCAGGGTCACTGCAAGCATCCGTTGCACTGGCTCCACCGTGGGAATCCAGCCAGGCGTCGAGCTGGGCCGTGTTGCCGGAACCGTCACATTCCACCGCCATGTCCATGGCTGGGCTGGCGATGGTCGGATCGGTCGTGTCCTCGATGGTGAACGTGGCTGTCGTCATGGAGCTGAGTCCGCAGTCGTCGGTCGCGGTGAAGGTCACCGTGGCCGCGCCCGTGGCACCGCAGAAGTCACTCAGGGTCGCAAAGTCATTGCTCCAGGAAACACCGCTGCATTCGTCAGAAGCAGAAGCCCCACCGTTGCTGTTGAGCCAGTCGTTCAACTCAGTCAGGTTGCCTGCACCGTCACACTCGACGGTCAAGTCGGAAGCCGTCATGTCGATGCTCGGCACCGTGGTATCCTCGATGATGAATGTGGCGGTGGAGGTAGCCACATTGCCGCAGTCGTCCGTAGCGTAAAACTCCACAGTGGTACTTCCCGCGGCACCGCATTCGTAGCTGTGCGCCGTGAAGTTGTTGCTCCAAGTGACAACGCCACAGAGGTCGGTCGCCTCTCCGGCACCACCATTGGCGAGCAACCAAGCGTTGAGCTCATCGAGATTGCCGGCGCCGTCGCACTCGGTGGTCACGTTGGAGGCTTCGCTCGCGATGCTCGGCGGCGTCGTGTCGGANNNGCTGAAAGTGGCCGTCGTCGTGCTGGTATTGCCTAGGCCGTCAGTTGCGGTGAACGTCACCGTCTCGGACTCGCTGTCGCCACAGTCCGGAGTCAGTCCCGTGCTGTTGTGGCTCCAGGTGTGCGGACTGCAAGCGTCTTCGGCCGTTGCGCCACCGTTGCTGGCGAGCCATGCCGTGAACTGTGCAGAATAATCCGTTCCGTCACATTCGTATGTGGCATCGGCGGCCTCGGACGTGATGGTCGGACCGGTGGTATCTTCTACCGTCACCGACGCTGTCGTCGTCGAAACGTTGTTGCACTCATCGGTCACGGTAAGAATCACCGAATTGGCACCGATGTGGCTGCAATCAAAAGCAGTCTGGCTGGCCGAAAGGCTCACCATGCCGCAACCGTCGGAGGACATGTCGTCAATGTCGGACGCCACCATGGATCCTGTGCCCATGGCGTCGAGCGTGACCGTGTGGTCCTTGCCGGCTACCGTTGGATTCGTGGTGTCCTCAATGGTGAAAGTGGCGAGGCGGGAAGCAGCATTGCCGCACACATCCGTTGCCGTGAAAATGATGTCGATGGAACCCGTGGCACCACACCCGTTGGAGAAGTCGTTGCCTTCAACGAGGTAGTTGTTGCTCCAAGAGACGTTGCTACAAGTCTCGGATGCCGTGCCCCCTCCGTTGTTGTCCAGCCAAGCATTAAACTCGGTCATGTTGCCCATGCCGTCGCACTCAACGGTCTCGCCAACAGGATCCGTATCTATCGTTGGGGCAGTCGTGTCCTGAATGGTGAAGGTGGCCGAGGTGCTACTGGTGTTGCCAGCGGCGTCGGTGGCCGTGAAAATCACTTGAACCGCGCCTGCACCGCCACAAGTATTGGCCATGGTGATGAAGTCGTTGCTCCACGTCACGGTGCCG
>NYTZ01000007.1 GCA_002683735.1 Flavobacteriales bacterium | reverse complement strand
CCGAGGTGCTCGAGTACCGCCAACTCAACAAGCTGTTGTCCACCTACGTCAAGCCCTTGCCGGAGTTGGTCGACCCGGAGACCGGCCGCATCCACACCCAATACATGCAGGCCGTGGCGGCCACGGGCCGGTTGAGCAGCACCCAGCCCAACCTGCAGAACATTCCGATCCGCACCAAGCGTGGCCGGGAAATTCGAAAGGCGTTCGTCCCCCGGGATGCTGACCACGTCCTGCTCGCAGCGGACTACAGCCAGGTTGAGTTGCGCATCGTGGCGGCGTTGAGCCAGGACCGCGGATTGTGTGCGGCCTTTCTCGAAGGCGCAGACATCCACACGGCCACAGCGGCGCAGGTGTTTGGAGTGGCCGCGGAGGAAGTGGACCGGGCCCAGCGTAGCCAGGCCAAGGCGGTCAACTTCGGCATTCTCTATGGCCAGGGGGCATTCGGCCTTGCCGAGACCCTCAAGATTCCACGCCGGGAGGCCAAGGGCATCATTGAAGCGTACTTCGCTGAGTTCGCCGACCTCAAGGCATACCAGACCCGAGTGGTCGACGAGGCCAAAGAGAAAGGCTATGTCGAGACGGTGCTGGGCCGGAAGCGCTGGTTGCCCGACATCACCAGTGCCAATGCCGTGGTCCGCGGGTTTGCCGAGCGGAATGCCATCAACGCACCGATTCAAGGTTCCGCAGCCGACATCATCAAGATCGCCATGGTCCGCATCCACGAAGCCTTGAAGGAAGGTGGGTTCGCTGCTCGAATGATCCTTCAAGTGCACGACGAATTGGTCTTTGACGTCCCCATCCATGAGGTCGATGCGGTGCGGGAGTTGGTCCAATCCCACATGGAACAGGCGGTCGAGCTGGCCGTACCGCTCGAGGTGGAGGCCCAGACCGGGCAGGATTGGCTCGAGGCCCATTGACGCCTTCCCTTGCAGGGCATATCAAGACGTCTCAGCGGATTCCCACGTCTATAGGGAAGGGGGGCTGACAGCATCCACCTCAGCGCGAGGATAACTTTCCGCCCGGTTCGCCCACCGCGGTGATGCGGGGGCTCAATTTGCCGATACAAGATTCTAGATACGCCATGAAACGTGCCTTTGCCCGAATGATGAATCCGCCATCCAGTGTCCTTTGGATGGCCATCCCTGCTGCCCTTCTCCTCTTCAGCTGTGGTGACGCTGCCCAAGGTGGGGAAGCAGACGCCCCTGCTGCCAGTGAGCAGGAAATGACTGCCGAGGGCATGATGCCCGCTCGCCGTCAGAAAGCCTTCAAGAAGATTTTCCACGCGGTGCCTTCTCCCATCGAGACCGCTCTGCTGCTTGAGCGCAGCGGCATTCGCTTCGACGCTTCGGCCCTGAACGCGACCGACAAAGCGACGGGGTATGCCACCACGGAAGCACAGGCCGTCAACCTGGGCATCTATGCCGGTGACCTTAGCTACAGCGTCATCTTCAATCAGAATCAGGCTTCCGTCGAATACCTGAACACTTGCCGTCGTCTGTGTGATGGTCTCGGCGTCGGGGACATCATCAATGCCGACCTGATTGCCCGCGCTGACAACAACCGAGACATTCGAGACTCCCTCGTCAACATTGTCACCGAGACCTTCTACGAACTCAATGGCCGCTTCCGTGAGAACGGCATGGAGGAAGTCAGCGGCCTCATGGCCGCCGGAGGTTGGGTAGAGGGCGTGTATCTCGGTACCCGCAGCCTCAACACATCGACGGATGACCTCAAACTCCGCATCGCGGAGCAGAAGATGACGTTGGACAACCTGATGGGCCTGTTGTCCAGCTACGAATCCACCGAGGCGCTGGACCGGATGAAAGCCGCACTTGCTCCTGTCGAAGCGGCCTTTTCCGGAGTGAACATCACGGAGAATGCCGCAGCAGCCACTGCAGCCGAAGATGGCACGGTCGTGATCAGCGGAGGCCCGGAAGTAGAGTTCGATGCGGCCACTTTGACGGCGATTTCCGAATCCGTTGCCGCCATTCGTAACCAATACGCCCAGTAATCGTAAAGCCCCTCGCCATGACTGCGATCAAGAACATTTCCCTGACGGCGTTTTCCCTGTTGATGGTGCTCTTCAGCGCCACGGATGCCGATGCACAATGCCGGACTTTCACCAAGAAGCGCTGCCTTCCCCAATTGGAGGATTATGTCCAGAACGACAACTACAACACGGCCGTCCTGATTCCCGGTGACGAAGCCGAACTCGAACTCACGTTCTTCGGTGACCGAGCCTACCGCCTGCTCGTGTGCGGCCATCCCGTCCTTGGCGACCTGACATTCCAGGTGCTGGACAGCCGTGGCAATGGCATCTACGACAGCACGGACAAGGAGAGCAACCATTTCGATTTCCGGGTTGCCAANACCCAACAGATGACGGTCCGGGTTCAAGTGCCCTCGACTGANGCAGTGATCGAACACGAAGGGTGCGTCAGCATCATGGTCGGCTCCAAAGGCTGAATCGGCGAATTCCACTGGCGGGNAANGCCCGATCGGTCATGCCGGTCGGGCGTTTTTCATNCCTGCCCGTTGAGGAAGTCGGTCACGACCTCGCTGAAGGCGGCGGGNTGCTCGGCGTGGAGCCAATGCCCGGCGTCGAGGGCAGCTTCCTCAAGTCGGGGAAAATGCGCGCGCAAAGCGTCCAGCCCTCGACCCACCACATAGTCCGATCGGGTTCCATAAATGGCGAGGGTGGGCAGGGACACCCGGCCCATCGGCAGGAAGGCCGTCATGTCGGCGAGGTGGCGCCGAAGGACTGGAAGGTTGTAACGCCAGGCAAATTGGTCGGGTTTGGCACGGTACAGCCCTTTGAGCAGAAATTGGCGNACTCCAGGTTCAGGGACCCTTTCAGCCAGTGCCGCGTCCACTTCACCGCGGCGTTCGAAGGCNGAAAGATCCAGGTCGGCGAGCGCGTCGAACAACGGGGTGTGGTGCGGTGGATACGCCACAGGAGCCATGTCCGCGATGATCAGCTTGCGAGAGCGTTCCGGATGGCGGTCGGCAAAGTGCATGACAGTTTTGCCGCCCATGCTGTGCCCGAGCAGGTCGGCTTTGGTGATGCCGAGGCAATCCAGCGTGTCAAGCAGGTCGATGACCATGTCGGGATACCCGTGGCTCGGGTGGTGGGGACTGCGCCCGTGATTGCGCTGGTCGATGACCACGACGGGCCGTTGTGCTGCCCAGGCTGCTCCGAGAGTCTGCCAATTGTCGGAGGATCCGAGAAGTCCGTGAAGGACCACGAGCGGGGTGCCAGTTCCGGCCGGATCAGCGCCAAGGGTGCGGTGGAAGAGCACCATGGTCAGGAGGATCGGGGCCGCAGGGCCTCCTTGTATTGTCCCACAGCGTTTTGGAGCCCGAGGTAAAGGGCGTCCGAGATGAGGGCGTGGCCGATGGACACTTCCTNAAGCGGATGCACGGCGGCGGCAAAATCGGCGAGGTTGTCGAGGCTGAGGTCGTGGCCCGCATTGACGCCAAGGCCCGCTTCATGGGCGATGTGNGCCGCTTTGGCAAAGGGCCGGGCGGCATGGGCATCGCCGGCGGCATGGGCGATGGCAAANGCTTCCGTGTAGAGCTCAATCCGGTCTGCACCGAGGTCGGCAGCGGCTTGGATGCGGGCTGCATCGGTCTCGATGAACAGGCTGGTGCGGATTCCGGCATCTCGGAATTGTTGCAGGACCGGGCGCAGGAGATTGCCCCGCGATAAGGTGTCCCAACCGGCATTGGACGTCAGGGCATCCGGGGGGTCCGGCACAAGCGTTACCTGGTCCGGCGACACATCGAGAACGAGTCGAACGAAGTCTTCCGATGGATAGCCTTCGATGTTGAATTCGGTGTGCACCACTCTTTTGAGGGCGCGAACATCGGCGTAGGTGATGTGGCGCGCATCCGGTCGGGGATGGACCGTGATGCCGTCCGCACCCCAGCGCTGGATGTGCTCGGCGGCGTGGACGGGACAGGGGATCTGACCTCCTCGGGCGTTTCGGAGGGTGGCGATCTTATTGACGTTCACGCTCAAGCGCGTGGGGAAAGTTTCCATGGACGGGAGGAGGTTGAACTTCCGGAGGACGGCTAATTTCGCAAAACCCCCGAGCAATCGGGTGCACAAGTCCACCATGCACGCAGGAAGCATCACCAACTCTGAACTCATCGCCCTCGATCCGGGAGACACCTTGGAAAAGGCGTTGCGNGCCATGGATGAACTCAAGGTGGAGCACCTTCCTGTGGTAGCGGAAGGCCAGTACCTCGGTTTGGTGGCCGAAGACCACCTGCTTGACCAGGAAGGCGAGGTCACCTTTTTGACCAACGTGCAGCTGATGCCGGTCGCCATTGCCTCGGGCCAGCACTTCCTGGAAGTCGTAGATGTCCTCTGCGAAGCGGANGTCAGCGTGGTTCCAGTGGTGGATGAGGGGCGTTACCTCGGCAGCATCGACCGGGCCCACCTCTGGCGCGCCTTCCATCACAGTTTGACCCCTTACAGTGAGGGCAGCATCCTCACGCTGGAGATGCCGTGGCAGGATTACAGCCTCGCTCAGGTGTCCCACCGCGTGGAAAGTGAAGGGGTCAAGATTCTCCAGGTTCTCGTCAGTGACGGAGCACAGCCGAACCTTGCAGAAGTGGCCTTGCGCCTCTCCACGCGGGATATCGAGCCCTTGATCGACGCGCTGCGCCGTCATGGCTATGCGGTGAGCGCTTTCTATCGCGCCGAGGAATACGCCGAAGACATGAAGAAGCGGATGGACGCCTTCATGCGCTACATGAACACCTGACCATGCCTGTCCACAACGAAGTTCGTTCTGCGCTGCTCCACGCCAAGGTGGTGGATGGTTCTGCTTGGCCAAGCATCCAGGGCGTCCTCGATGCCCTCGTGGCTGGCAATGTGACCCTGAAGGCCACCTCTGCATTTCTCACNTTGACGGGAGACCGTACAGGCCTTCCGACCATGGCGCCTTGGGCCGGTGGCGGGGAGGACAAACCGGACTTGGTGTTGTCGTTTGGGGGGGATGGGACCGTACTGGACACGGCCTCCTTGCCCGGCCTCGAACAGGTGCCGGTTCTCGGCATCAATACCGGTCGTCTCGGATTCCTGTCACACCTCACGGCCGAAGGGGCCGCTGACGCCATGCAAGGCATCCTTGCTGGGGAATACATTGTGGATTCCCGGGAAATGCTCGAGGTCTCCTGCGAAGGCATGGACCTTGAAGGCGGCGGACTCGCGCTCAATGAAGTCACCATCCACCGCCGGGATGTGGCCAGCATGATTCGCATCTCCGTGCAGCGCAACGGCAGTTTCGTCAACCGTTATTGGGCGGATGGGCTCATTGTCTCCACCGCCACCGGTTCCACAGCATACAGCCTCAGCTGTGGTGGACCCATCGTGCACCCTGCCAGNCAGGCCATCGTACTCAACCCCATTGCCCCCCACAACCTCAACGACCGTCCGCTCGTCATTCCCTCCGAGGGGGTGCTCGACATTCAGGCCGAGGGCCGNGACGATCACCTGGTGCTCACCNTAGANACGCGGTCGCACATCCTTCCGGCGCCGGCGCGGTTCACCGTCCGCAAGGCGGATCGGCCTTTCTTGCTCGTGGGGCTTCCAGGNTCTGAATTCATTGAAACGGTGCGCCGAAAGCTCCACCTCGGACTGGATGGCCGCGAGGGACCTTCCAATGCCCCGACACAAGAAAACCGACCCGGTGACCGTTGACCGGGAGTCCCACCCCATGTCNATTGCATTCCGCATCGTCCTTGTGAGCTTCGCGCTGGTGTTTGCTCTGCCTNCATCCGCACAGCGAAAATTCGAGCAGAGCAAGACCATGGGCTTGTCCTTCGGGACGGGGTACTACCTCGGGGAGCTCAATCCCAACGGCCATTTTAAAGGGCGCCTGCAGCCCGGATTCGGCGGCTTCCTGCGGTACAACCTGACCCGGCAATTNGGGATCCGGGCAGCGNTGAACCAGACCCGCCTGCGCTACCACGATGCCGATTCCGATGACCCATGGATNGCCAACCGGAACCTGCATTTCCGAAATGCCATCACAGAGGGGTCTGTTGTGGCGGAATTCAATTATTCCCGCTATCAGATCGGCAACACCAAGGACCGGTTCACGGGGTATTTGTTTGCCGGATTGTCCCTGTACAGCCACATGCCGGAAGCGGAAATCGACGGCATCTGGTACGAGCTCCAGCCTCTGGGGACGGAGGGCCAAGGCACCACTGCAGGCGGGGGGCGTTACTCGACCACGGGATTTGCCGTGCCCTTCGGATTTGGATTCAAGTGGAACCTCGGGCACTTCTCCGCCTTGAACATCGAGTGGGGCATGCGCAGGACTTGGTCGGACCACCTGGATGACGTGGCCGGGTACTATGCCAGCTTGGCCGTTTTGGAAGATGAGTCCGGTCCATTGTCGGAAATGCTCAGCGAGGAACGCCTTGAAATCGAAGGCACCCTCGAAGACCCCGCAGGACAAATGCGCGGATACAACGGGCTGGACGACCGNTTCGCGATGGTCCAAGTGTCGTTGACCTTCCGAATCGACAAGTCGCCCACCACCTGTTGGGATTGACCCGCACTCACGACTTGGGTGAGAAGAGGTGAAAAACTCCCAATCCGCGGGGGGAAACGCCGCGCTACCTTGCAGTTCACGCGCATTCGCATCACTTTCGCTGCCGCCTGCTTGGCAGGAACATCCCATGGTCGACACCCCACCCACTGCCAACTCCCTGCCGCGACACGTTGCNGTCATCATGGATGGCAACGGCCGCTGGGCGCGCGAGCGCGGTGAGGACCGCATCTTCGGACACGCCCATGGGGTCGAGAGCGTGCGTTCCGTGGTGCGTGCGGCCGGCGAGCTCGGNGTGGAGTTTCTGACACTNTATGCCTTCTCCACGGANAATTGGTCCCGTCCACAGGCGGAGATCAATGCCCTGATGGAGTTGCTCGTCGAAAGCCTGGCTGGNGAGGTCGAGGAACTGGCCCGCAAAGGTGTCCGACTGCGTTCCACCGGNGCGCTGGACAGTTTGCCNGAAGCCTGCCGCGCGGCCTTGCGCGATGTGGAAGCCCGCACCGCACATTGCACCGACCTGACGCTCATTTTGGCGTTGAGTTACAGCGGCCGTTGGGAAATGACNGAGGCTGTGCGTGGCATCGTGCGTTCCGGGATTCCCGAGTCGGACATCACCGAANAGACCGTCCGCGCCCACATGGGACTGCCGGATGTGCCGGACCCTGAATTGCTAATCCGCACCAGTGGGGAGCAGCGGTTGAGCAATTTCCTNTTGTGGCAGCTTGCCTATGCCGAGTTGCACTTCACCACGGTCATGTGGCCGGATTTCCGGGAGGACCACTTCCGGGCGGCCGTTCACGAATTCCGGGGCCGCGAGCGCCGCTTCGGCCGAACNGGTGACCAATTGCGCCAAGCACAAGCCGGCGCCGAGAATNCCACCCGATGAAGATTTCACCGATCGCCNTCCTNAGTGCGTGCCTGTTTTGGTGCAGCGCCCTGTGGGCACAACCGGGAATCTCGACGGTTGACCTCAAGGTCCCGTCCGAGTACCGCATCGCCGGCATCACGGTGTTGGGGGCGGANTTTACTGATGTTCAGGCGGTCAAGCTCTTCAGCGGCCTCCAAGTGGGCGATGAGGTCCTCATTCCCGGCGACCGGTTGAGCGAAGCCGTGCGCAACCTGTGGGACCAGCGCCTGTTCAGCGATGTGGCCATCGAACTCGGCGAGCGTCGGGACCGGGACGTCTACCTCGTCATCCGTGTCACGGAAATGCCCAGGTTGACCCAATATGGCTTCACCGGGGTCAAGCGCGGGGAACAGGAAACCCTTCGGGGCAAGCTCGACCTCGTTCGTGGTCAGATCGTCAATGAGAATTTGAAGGTCACCACGCGGCGCATCTTGCAGGACCATTACATCGAAAAGGGGTTCTTCGATGCGAAGGTGACCGTCACCAGCACCCGGGATACCGTGCTGGAAAACGCGTCCAGAGTGGACATTGCCATCGANAAAGGCANCAANGTCAAGGTTGGCGAAATCCGCATCGCCGGTGCGGAAGCCGTCGAGGTCAAGGCGCTCAAGCGGAAGATGCGAAACGTCAAGGAGCGCGCTTGGTGGCGCATTTTCAAGGCGTCCAAGTACCTCGAGGAGGAATTCAATGCAGACATCGACGGCATGGTCGCCTACTACCGTGAGAAAGGCTATCGCAATGCCCGCGTGGGACAGGACAGCCTCTTCCGGACGCCCGACGGTGACCTGGGGATTGCGCTGTCCGTGGAAGAAGGGGGCCAATTCCATTTGCGGGAAATCAACTTTACCGGCAACACNAAGTACACCACCGGGCAGCTCGACAGCCTGCTCGGGCTGAAGCGCGGTGACCTGTACGACGTTGCGGAGCTGGAGAAGCGGCTCTTCATGAACCCCAAGGGCATCGACCTGAGCACGCTGTATAGCGACGACGGCTACCTGACCTTCCAGGCGATTCCGGTGGAGGTGCGTGCGGAGAACGACAGCATCGACCTGGAAATCCGCCTTGTGGAGGGCAAGCAGTTCCGCATCGGTCGGGTCGATGTGCGCGGCAACACCAAGACCAGCGACCATGTCATCCGGCGCGAAATTCGGACCATGCCAGGGGACCTCTTCAGTCGGACGGATGTGATCCGGACCCAGCGCGAACTCAACCAGCTCAACTACTTCAACCCGGAAGCCTTTGGCATCAATCCGGTCCAGAATCCCGAAGACGGGACGGTCGACATCGAGTATGTCGTGGAGGAGAAGCCCACCGACCAGATCGAGCTGCAAGGCGGATGGGGCGGCGGCCGCATCGTGGGTTCACTCGGGGTGACCTTCAACAATTTCGCCGTCGGAAAGGCCTTCAAGAAGGGGGCTTGGCGACCGGTGCCCATGGGAGATGGCCAGCGGGTCAGTATCCGGGCCCAGTCCAACGGCCTGTTCTTCCAGAGTTACAATGTGAGCTTCACCGAACCGTGGCTGGGCGGCAAGAAGCCCAACGCGCTCACCGTGGCGGCATGGCGTTCCATCCAGAGCAACGGCCAGCCGAAGCGCATTGAAGGTGAGGACAACCCCCTCCGTCAGACCCTCATGATTACCGGCGTTTCGGCCTCCATCGGACAGCGGTGGAACAAGCCGGACGACTGGTTCACGGTCAACGCGGGCCTGAGTTACCAGCACTTCAATTTCGACCAATACAACAGCGGCCTTTTCAGCTTCACGGACGGTGAGTCCAACAACATCGCACTCAACCTGATTGTCAGCAGGAACTCGGTGAGCGATCCCATTTTCCCTGTTTGGGGTTCCGAAGTGCGGCTCAGTATCAAGGCGACCCCGCCGTACAGCCTGTTCCAGCCGGACAAAGTGTGGGCCGGACTGAGCGACCAGGATCGGTTCCGTTTCGTGGAGTACCACAAGTGGAAATTTGTGGCCAACTGGTACACCCCCCTCACCACAGGCGGCGGCGAGAACCCGAAGTCCCTGGTCCTGCGCACCTATTTCGGTGGGGGCATCATCGGCCAGTACAACCGGCAAATCGGCCTCTCCCCCTTCGAGCGCTTCTACCTCGGCGGGGTATTCCTCAGCGGGTTCGTGTTGGACGGCCGGGAGATCATTTCCCTGCGGGGATATGACAACCTCTCTTTGACCGCCCCCGACCAGAACACCGGCGCCGGGGCCATTGCCAAGTACGGTGCAGAGCTGAGGTATCCTTTGTCGACCAACCCGAGTGCCACCATCTACACCATGGCCTTCCTCGAGGCGGGCAACACTTGGGAGACCGGAGACGGTTTCGACCCGTTCGACGTGTACAGGTCCGGAGGCATCGGCATGCGCATCTTCCTCCCGATGTTCGGGTTGCTCGGTCTGGATTACGGTTGGCGGTTCGACGACGTTCCCTCCGTGCCCACCATGGCCCGGGGGCAATTCCACTTTTCTCTCGGCATGAACATCGGGGATTTGTAAGCGCACGTGCGATTCTGCTGCTGATGTCCGTTGTGCCCCCGAACGCACTTATTTTCGCCACCTTCAACGCCATGCGACTTCTCCGATTTTTGCTTCCCCTCGCCTTGCTGATCGGCCCGCTCCAGTTGGCCGCCCAGAAGTACGCCTACGTCGACACCGAGTATATCCTGCAGCACTTGCCGGAGTATTCGGAAGCCCAGAAGGAGCTCAACAGCTTGGCTTCCGGATGGCTCGACGAGATCGAGGAGAAGTACGACGCTGCCAATCAGCTGGAGGTCGCCTACCGTGCCGAGCGGGTCCTGTTGACTCCGGAGATGCGCCGGAAGCGGGAGGATGAAATCTCCAGCAAGCGCAGTGAGGCCACCGACATGCAGAAGGCAAAGTTCGGCGTGGAGGGAGAGCTTTTCCAGAAGCGGCAAGAACTGATCCAGCCCATTCAAGAGCAGTTGTTTCAAGTGCTCAAGGACCTCGCCAGCCAGCGCCAGCTCATGGTCATCTTCGACAAGGCCAAGGAATCCAACATGCTTTACACCAACCCGAAGTATGACATGTCGGATCGGGTCATCAAGGAATTGGGCTACACGCCCGGCGAAATCGTCGGTGGTGAGGAAGAGGAAGGCGAGGAGAAGGGCAAGAGTCTGCAGGACCGCATGAACGACACCTTGGACAAGGGCAAAGACAAACTGAACGACCGCAAGGAGCAAGTCATCAACCGGGCCAATTCCGGCATCAAAGGCGGGGGCGGACGCCCCAGGCAGTGAGCCCTGCTCCACCACCCATAACGACCATTCACATCATGAAGACCCCATTCACTTTCGGCCTTTTCCTGGCCACCCTTCTTTTCTCCACTTCCCTCAACGCACAGGTCAAGGAGGCCCGCTTCGGCCATATCGACACGCAGGCTTTGTTGGAGGCCATGCCGGAACGCAGCAGCATCCAGACTGAAATCGAAGGCGCTGCGGCCGAGTTCGAGCAGGAGATTCTCCGCATGCAAGGCGACCTTGAAGCCAAGGTGGCCGAGTACCAGCAGAAAGCCGAGTCTTGGCCCGCCGCCATCCGTGCCCAGAAGGAGCAAGAGATCACGCAGGACCAGCAGGGCTTGGAGCAATTTTATGGCACCGTTCAACAGGAGTTGGCCATGATGGAGCAGAGCCTGCTCCAACCGATGATCGACCGCGCTCGCACGGCCATCGAGGAAGTGGGGGCTGAACAAGGCTTCACGTACATCTTCGATACTTCAGCAGGCGCCACCGTCTACAGTGGAGGAGAGGACGTTCTCGCCCTCGTGAAGGCCAAGCTTGGCCTCTGAAGCCCCAATTGGGATTTTCGACTCCGGCATCGGCGGCTTGACGGTCGCCCATGCCTTGGCGCAGGCGTGGCCTGCGGAGCACCTGCATTATTTCGGGGACACGGCCCACATGCCGTATGGCGACCGTTCTCCGGAGCTGGTTCGCGCGTGGTCCATCCGGATCGCTGAGCACCTCGTGGCCGGCGGTTGCAAAGCCATCGTCATCGCCTGCAACTCGGCCTCTGCCACGGCGGCGGAAGCGGTGCAATCTGCTGTTGGGCCCGACATTCCGGTCATGGACGTTATCGCTCCGGTCGTGGACCATGTCGCCAAGGGGTCGGCCCGACGCATCGGTGTCATCGGCACCCGCGCGACAGTGGGCTCCGGTGTCTATGGCCGCAGCCTTCGCGCGGCCATGGGAACCCAGGTCGGGGGCGAATCGGCCCGAACCGTCAAAGAGTGGGCCACTCCGTTGCTCGCCCCACTGATCGAAGAAGGTTGGCACGACCACGCCCTGATGGAACCCGTCATTTCAGCCTACCTGAAGTCGGCCGGCTGGGCGGATGGCGCGTTGGATGTCCTCATCCCCGGGTGCACGCACTACCCGTTGGCCTTGCCGGCCCTGCAAAAGGTGCTCGGCGAGGGCGTTGAACTCGTGGATGGCCCGGCAATCGTGGCCGAATCCGTAGGGAAGCGTCTTGAGGAAAATGGCCTTCTTTCTGCACATTCGGAAGTCCCCCAGCACCAGTTTTCGGTCAGTGACCTCACGCCTTCTTTTGCCGACTCGGCGCGCCGGTTTTTCGGGTCTGGCATCGCTCTTGTGCGTGACCCACTCTGGGACTGACGTCCCAACGACCTGCACTTGAGCCGGGAAATGGTTCAATCGGCGTTCGCTCTCCCTTGGAACCAGCTGGCATATTTCCGGTAGCGGACCGCAGTGTCGGCGAGGTGCTGTTGAAGCGTGGGGTCCACGTCCTTGATTTGCTTGGCGGGTACCCCGGCCCACAACTCTCCTTCGCCAATCTGGCTCCCTTCGAGCACAACGGCCCCTGCCGCAACGACCGCATTTCGGCCCACCACTGCTCGGTCCATGACAATGGCACCCATGCCAACCAGTGCGCCGGATTCCACGGTGCAGCCATGAACGATGGCATTGTGGCCGATGCTGGCCCCGTTTCCAATGGTGCAGTCGGTCTGCCCGTAGGTGCCATGCAGGACGGCGCCATCTTGGATGTTGACCCCATCTCCCAATCGGATGGCACACACGTCTCCCCGAACGACGGCCCCAAACCAGATGCTGCAGTCCTTTCCGGTGACCACGTTACCGACAACGGTGCAGTTGGGCGCAAGCCAGTTGTTGTCGCCGAAGCTTGGCCATTGGCCGTGGACGGGCAGGATGACGGGTTGGGTCGCAGAGGGTTCCATGGGGCAAAGGTGGCACGCCACGGGCAGGTCTGGGTCAGCCGACAAACAGGGATGCGAACGAAGCAGGGTCCGAATGCCGCTAGGATGCCCAAGGCAAGGGGCAAGTCGTAGGCGGCGCCTTCCTTGCGCAGGCCGGCCGGCGCGAGGTTGATCGTAATGCCTTTGCCAGGCCAGCGGAACCCCAGGTGCTCGATGGCGCTCTTGATGCGCTGTTGGCTCTCACGAACGGCACTGTCGGGCAGCCCCACCATCAGGAAGTGTATGCCCCGATCGACCCGGACTTCGACGGTCACAGGTAAGGCGTCGACACCCCGCAGGGCGGCAGCATGAAGTCGAACCAGCAAGCGGGCCGAAACTCAGGCGCAGCGCGCCTCGATGTGGTCGATGAAGGCGTGGATGCACTGGATGTGCACCTCTTGGATGCGGTCGGCAAAGCCGGACCAAGGGACTCGCACCTCGGCGTCGCACAAAGGCCCGAGTGCACCGCCATCCTTTCCCGTCAATCCGACCACGGTCATGCCCGCGGCTTTGGCGGCTTCCGCGGCACGTATGACGTTGGGCGAATTCCCGGAGGTGGAGATGGCCAGCAGGACATCGCCAGGGCGCCCCATGGCCTCCACAAAGCGGGAAAACACGAACTCGTAGCCGTGGTCATTGCCCACGCAGCTCAAGTGCGACGGGTCGGAAATGGACAGGGCAGGCAGGGCCTTGCGGTCACCCCTGTAGCGGCCGGTGAGCTCCTCGGCGAAGTGCATGGCATCGCACATGGACCCCCCATTGCCGCAGGAAATCACCTTGCCTCCAGCGGCAATGGCCTTGGCCATCGCTTCCGCGCCCGCCGTGACGGCGGTGAGACAGGCGGTGTCCCCAAGGAAAGCCTGTTGGACTTCTCGGGCCTCTTCAAAATGTCGGCGGATGCGATCGGCGTGTTCCATGTCCGAAAGGTGCACGGTGCAAGCTACGGCCTCACGCCAATTGTGTGCGCGTTGCCAGCCGGTTTGCCTGCGTTCCCGGAATCATTTGCCCGTTTCGAAGCGGGTGTAGTTCTCCTCGAGGAAGTCGATGAACTTCTGTGGGTCCGGATCGTAGCCGACGCCGTCCCCGAGTGCTTCCCCGTCGTGGTCAATCATGACGTAGAATGGCTGGGCGTTGGTGCCGAACCGCGAGGCCT
This sequence comes from Flavobacteriales bacterium, assembly GCA_002683735.1. The sequence goes on along the minus strand of NYTZ01000007.1, from coordinate 12,702 downwards.
GCAGGTAGGTCCACTTGTTGCCGACCGTGCGGATCCGGAAGTCCTTTCCGCCGAATTCTTCCACCCGCTGCTCATCCTCTGGCAGGGCCTTGCGCTCGTCGACGTAGAGCGACACCAGAACCGCCTTTTCGGAGAGGTATTCAGCCACGGTGGCATCGGGCCAGACCTGCTCCTCCATCTTCCGGCAGTTCACGCAGGCCCATCCGGTAAAGTCTAGGATCATGGGCTTGCCTTCGGAGCGGGCGGCGGCGAGGCCTTCCTCATAGTCCCGGAACCGAGCTTCGATGTGGCCGGAATTGTGGCCATCTGAGGAGCCGTCATGCGATCCGCCCACGGAGCCGCTGCTCTCGGAGTAGAACATGGGCGGCGGGAAGCCGGCGATGATCTGTAACGGTGCGCCCCATAGGCCGGGGGTCATGTAGATGGCAAGCACGAGGAAAACGGTGCCTAGTCCCCACCGTCCTACGCTCATACGTTCGAGCTTGCTGTCGTGGGGGAAGCGAAGCCCGCCGTAGAGGTATATGGCGATGCACAGGGCCACCGCGATCCAAATGGCGATGAAGAGTTCCCGCTTTAGAAGGCCGAGCTGCAGGACGAGATCGGCGTTGGACAGGAACTTGAAGGCGAAGCCAATCTCGAGCAGGCCGAGGACCACCTTGACGCTGGTCAGCCACCCGCCGCTCTGGGGCAGCGAGTTGAGCCAGCCCGGGAAGGCGCTGAAGAGGGCAAACGGAATCGCGAGTGCCAGCGAGAAGCCGAACATCACTGCAATGGGGCCGCCGAAGTCGCCCGTGGCGGCACCGGCGAGGGCGCTGCCAACCAGCGGACCGGTGCAGCTGAAACTGACGATGGCGAGCGTGGCCGCCATGAAGAAGATGCCGATCAGACCACCGCGGTCTGCTTGGGCATCGACCTTGTTGGCCCAGCTGTTCGGCAACTGTATCTCGAAGGCGCCCAGAAAGCTCACGCCGAAGACGACGAGAAGCAGGAACAAGAAGAGGTTGAAGTAGGGATCCGTGGAAATCAGGTTCAACACGTCCACCCCGAACACCGCTGTCAGCAGGAGGCCTAGGCCGGTGTAGATGAAAATGATGCTGGCGCCGTAGATGAGGGCGTTGCGGAGGCCCTCCGCGCGGGTCTTGCTTTGCTTGGTGAAGAAGCTCACCGTCATCGGAATCAACGGGAACACGCAAGGGGTGAAGAGCGCGGCGAAGCCGAGGCCCATGCCGAGCAGGAACAGGACGAACAGGCCGTCGCCCATTTCCACGTCCTCTTCCGCTTTAGTTACGGTGCCGGCATCACCCGGACAGAGCTCGGGCACGGCCTCCGTCAAGGCGTCATCCAACACGAGGACGAATTCGACGTCTGGTGGGAAAATGCACTTCGTGTCGTCGCAGGTCATGTAGGTCAGCAGGCCGTCGATCTTCTCTGGACGGCCTCCGGTCCAGCTCACGTCAAGTGCCCAGCGAACGGTGCCCTCAAAGGACTTGACGTCCTTGTCGAAGTTGGGGTCGTAGTGGACTTCCGGCGCGCATTCGCGCAGCTCCCCGGCCTCGACACCGTCAGTGGCGAGGGTGAAGGCGGTCGGAATCGGGCCGTCCAGTGGGTCGTTGTCATGGCTGTAAACGTGCCAGCCTTCTTCGATGACGGCCGTGGCGACGATGGTGGCTCCATTGCCCTCACCGGCATAGAGCGCGATGTCCCATTGGACGGGGTCGTAAATGCCCATCGGGGCTTCGGCTTCGGCGTCCTCCATTCCGAAGGCACCATGGTCGCCGCCATGGCCCCCGCCGCAGTAATCGGGCTTGGCGCTTTCAGGCCGGATGTCGGCCANTGCGATGTNGAAGTCGACGTCCTCTGGCGGCAGGCACTTGCTTTCGTCGCANACCATGAAGGTCAGGTANCCCTTGATCGAAGGGGGAATTGCTCCCGGGAAGGACACCGTATGCACCCAGTGCACATCCTGCTCGAAGAAGAGCAGGTCGAGCATGAAGTTGGGATCGTACTCGAGGATGGGATCGCACTCCGCGGCCGCCGTGTCGGCCGTCTGCACGCCCTCGGTATCGATGGTGAACGAGGTGGGAATCGGACCGTCGAAGGGGNTCAGGAACTGGCTGTAGACGTGCCAGCCGGGCTCGACCGTGGCATGGAAATCGAGGTCGAGGGTTCCGTCGCCATTGTCATACAGGGCGAAGTCCCACTTGACAGGGTCGTGGATCTGGGCCGTGGATGGGACGGAAGCTCCGAAGGAAAGGAGCAGGGCGAGGAGGAAATGCAGGGGCTTCACGGGCACGTTGCTTTGCGAGCGGGAAGATAATGCCGACAAGGCCCCGGTTGGCTGACGCAACCGCCAACGCCTGCCAAGGGGTCTCGTTGTCAGAGGGCAATTTCCTGCCCCGGTTCCAGACTGAAGCGGCGGCGAAACCAACCGGCTCCCAGATAGACCANGGGCGTGTCCAGCGCGGCCACGAGCACCTTGAATCCAAATCCATTCAACAGCAAGGCCCCGAACAGGGCCCATTCGATTTCACCTACGCTGCAGAGCAGGACCAGCACGACGACGGTGTCTACGAACTGGGAGGGGATGGTCGAGAAGTTGTTGCGCACCCATAGCATGCGGCCGCCGGTGCGCATTTTCCAGAAGTGGAAGATGCGGACGTCCAAGAATTGGGCCAGTAGGTAAGCGGCCATGGACGCGCCCACAGCAAGGACGGTCTGGCCGAAGACGTGNTCGAACTCGCCGTCGGTGACGGGCGACCAGGCTGTGGCGGGNGCGGCACCGGCTAAGGTGATGAAGAGCAGGGTCAGGACCGAAGCGGCCAATCCTCCCTTCACCACGTCGTCGGCCCGTTTGCGNCCATAGATTTCGCTGATCAGGTCGGTGACAAGAAAGGTGAGGGGGTAGGGCAACAGGCCGACGCTCGCCTCAAAGGTGTAGTCGAGGCCGGGCAGGGTCCATGCGAAGAATTTGCGGAAGGCCAGGTTGCAGGTCACGAGGCTCGCAACGAACAAGGCGGCCAGCAGCAGATACAGGCCCAGTGCGANTTCCCGGTCCTTTTCGGAAGTGGGCCGAAGTGGGGTGGCGAGGCTGGGGGCATCCTTTTGCATGGGCAGCAAAATTAGGCCGGTTGCCAAGTCAACAAGAGCACCGGTCCTCTGCTCCCCTCGGGATGGGGCAGGGCCGCNCGGCGGTCAATCCGATGGCCCACGAGCCAGGCTGGACAGCCGTTGGCTTGCACGACCATCAAGGCTGCCGAACGCGCACTGTGCGCCACACCGCGNCGGTTGAGGATGTCGGACACGTTTTGGTGCCCGTCCATGCCAAGGGGCTGGATTCGGTCCCCTTCGGTCCACGGCCGGAGCGTCAGGGGGAGGGCCAAGTCATCGAGGTGCAACTGGGCGGTGTTGTCGCTGGGGTCTAGAGGGCCGGCCGGCACCACGGACCAAATGAGGGTACCGGTGGGGGTGTCGATCTGGCCGTCGTCTCCGTCCGGAAAGCCTCTCCATGACGGGGTGTCGGCCGTGACATCAAGGGGGCTGCAGCGGAGGGCATCTCGTTCCCGGGTGAAGCGGTGCGAGGCGGACTGGGCTTGCTTGCCAACCTCAGTGCCCTCGGCCACCAAGTGGAGGAGCTCCTCCAGACGGGCCGTCGGCCAATGCCACCGTCCGGCCCATCTGGCGAGCAGAAGGCGNGGCGAAGGGGCATTNTGCACCACGGTCAGTGGGAGGGATTCAATGGGGCCGGTCAGGCAGTCGAGGATGCGATCGGTGCTGTTGGACCATTCGGCCGCGATGCTGGCTTGCCTGGCCATGCCCGCCTCCCATCCCGGGTGGAGGTCGTCCAACAGCGGCAGCAATTCCAAGCGAATGCGGTTCCGCAGGAATGCCNGGTCGCCATTGCTGTCGTCCTCCCGCCACGGGTGACCCTGCTGGACCATCCATTGCTGCAAGTCCCTCAGGCTCAAGCCCANGAAAGGACGGCCGATGGCATAGCCCCGCTCTTCGGTCAAGGGCAACATGCCCGACCAGGAATCCGCTCTGCTCCCGCGGAGCCAATGGAGGAGCCGCGTTTCGCGTTGGTCGTCGGCGTGGTGGCCGGTGAGGAGGACGCCGCCCGCACTGACTTGGGTGCCGAACCAACCATAGCGGGCTGCTCGGGCTGCTGCTTCCAGCCCTTCTCCCCGATCTGCCGCCGTCTGGATCAGGCCTTCGATGCGGTGGGATGCCACCGGCAAACCAAGCGCGGCGGCAGTGTGCTCCACGAAAGCGCGGTCGTCTGCAGAGGCGGCGCGGAGCCCGTGGTCCAAATGCAGTACNATCAGGTGGGAGTGCACCGCGTGGGCCGCGTGCAACAAGGCCATAGAGTCCATGCCGCCGGAGACGGCGAGGTGGACCGGTTGGTCTGGACCGATGCCCTGCTCGGCAAGGAACTTCCGGAGGGCGTTTTCGGGACAAGGGNCATCAACCGGCATCGGGGCCCAAGGTCGTCGATTCNGATTCGACAGCGTTCAGCGCCCGCAAGACGGCGCGCGCCTTGAGCCGGGTCTCCTCCCATTCTGCCGCGGCATTGGCCATCGCGGTGATGGCGCCGCCGACGTGGATGCTCCAACGCCCAGCCTCGCGGTCGACAAGGGCGGTGCGGATCACGACGTTCAGGTCGAAATCTCCCACGCCACCCTGGCCATCCGGGTCGGCCCAGCCGATGGCGCCCGAGTAGAGGCCACGCCGCACTGGCTCGACCTCGGCAGTGATTTCCATGGCGCGGATCTTGGGTGCCCCCGTCATGCTGCCCATGGGGAACGCGGCCCGGAGGATGTCGCTGAACCCGCATTCCGGGCGAATGGTACAGGTCACCGTCGAAATCATCTGATGCACGTTGCGGAAGCTGTGAATGCCGCACAGTTCTTCGACCTCCACGGTGGCGGGGAGGGCCACTTGGCTGAGGTCGTTGCGAACCAGGTCCGTGATCATCACGTTTTCGGCGCGCTCTTTGGGGTCGGTCCGGAGCGCCTCAGCGATGGCCGCATCCCGCTTCGGGTCTGAGTCACGCGGGGCCGTGCCCTTGATCGGCTGGCTGATCAGCCGGTCGCCTTCCCGGCGCAGGAACCGCTCGGGGCTGGCGCATAGGATGTCAACGCCGTCCCAATGCAGCCGGGCAGAAAACGGGGCGGAGGTCCGGGAGGTGAGGGTGCCGAAGGCCACATTCGGACACCACCCTTGGGGCAGGTTACCGTGGATTTCCCGACAGAGGTTTAATTCGTAGACGTCACCCCGAAGGATGTGGCCGCGAACGCGGTCAAAGGCCGTACGGTAGCGCTCCGCGTCCAGGGCGCTCTTTCCGGAAACCGCCGGGCCTCCTGCGGTATCCGCCACAGGATGGACGGTCCGGATGGCGCGTTCCATGCGTTTGGCCAAGTGCGGTTCCGGGGAGACGAGCCAATCCAATTGGGCATCAGAACCAGTGCCCTGAAAGGCCAGCACTCCTTCGGGTTCAACCCAATGCGCCACCGGAAGCGGAACGGTGACCTCAGGTTGGTCCGGCAGGTCGAGCAGGGAGTGGGCACGAAGCTGATCGTAACCGATCCAGCCGAAGCAACGCCCTGAGGCGGCGCCGATGAATTTGGTGATGCGATCGTAGGCGGATTCATCGGGGTGGTGAAGGTCCATCCGACGGCGCACCCCGGCGATCAGAAAGCCATGCATCCCTTCCGCGCCTCCTGCGGCATCCAGCAAGAGCCAGGGCCGGTCGTCAGCCAATCCGGACAAGACCGGTACGGGAAAAGCAATCGCTGGCGTGGGCACCCTCAAAGATGGCGCCGGATGAGGTCGGTCACCGCATCGGCCCAGTCGTCCTCGGCATTGAGGCTGGGCACGAGGTCGAGGTGCTCGCCACCGTCTTCCTCGAAAATCTCGACATATTCCTCGCCAATCTCAACCGTTGTCTCCAGGCAATCCGCCACGAAGGCAGGGGAGAAGACCAGCAGGCGCTTGTCCCCGGCTTTGGCCCGCTCCTCGACAACCTTGTCGCTGAACGGCGTCAGCCATTTTTTGTCCAGGCGGCTTTGGAAGGCCACGGTGTAGCGGTCTTCCGGGATGCCAAGGCGTTCGGCCAATGCCCGTGTGGTGGCGTAACAGGTGGCCTTGTAGCAGAATTTGTTCTCCTCGTTGATCTCCGATTCGCAGCTGTGGTTCGCACAGCGCCGGTCCTCGTAGACCTTGTTCACTTGCCGGGTCGGCACGCCGTGGTAGCTGAACAGGATGTGGTCGTAGTTGTCGAGGTCGAACTTCCGCGCCCGCGCCTCGAAGCAGGAGAGGTAGCCCTCGTCGTCCCAGTATTGGCTGATCATCCGCACTTCTGGGATGACGTACCACTTCGAGATCAGGCGCATGGCCTCTTCGAGCGTGCTGCCGGTCGTGGCCGACGCGTATTGGGCGTAGAGCGGGAGGATGACAACGCGGTCATAGCCGCATTGGTTCATCTCTTCGAGCACCTTTGGCATGCCCGGATTCTGGTAGCGCATCGCGAAATGCACGTGCAGCTCACCGAGCTCGGGATGCTGCTCCGCGAGGGCATTGCAACGGGTCGAGACCTTGCGGGTCAGTTCTTCGCCGTGGAGGAGCAGCGGCGATCCCTCTACCGTCCAGACCTTCTTGTACTCGCGGGAGCTCCGGAAGCGGCGCAGCGGTGAAATGATGCCGCGGACGAGAATCTGGCGGGGCAACCACGGGATGTCAATGACGCGTCCGTCGGAGAGGAATTCTGTGAGGTAGCGTCCGACAGCGCCGGGCCCGGGGTTGTCCGGGGTGCCGAGGTTGATGAGAAGGATACCGGTCTTCATGGGCCGAATGGGTCAGATGCTGCCGAATGAACAGCCTTCGGCATGCCGGGTTCGCTAAAGGGCTCAGATGTGCAGCGCACGGTCGCCGGTGGCGGCTAGGGCAGCCTCCTTGACGGCCTCCGTGAAGGTCGGGTGGGCGTGGCTCATTCGGGCGATGTCCTCGGCGGAAGCCCGGTACTCCATCGCGACCACAGCTTCGGCGATCATGTCCGCGGCGCGGGGGCCGCAGATGTGCACACCCAAAATTTCGTCGGTCTCCTGGTGGGCGAGGACCTTGACCACGCCGTCTGTGTCCATGGAGGCGCGGGCGCGGCCGGAGGCCTTAAACGGGAAGCTGCCCGTCTTGTAGGCAATGCCGTCCGCCTTGAGCTGCTCCTCGGTCTGGCCCACGGCGGCCACTTCGGGCCACGTGTACACCACACCGGGGATGAGGTTGTGGTCGAGGTGCGGCTTCTGGCCGGCCATGTGCTCGACGGCGTAGATGCCTTCCTCCTCGGCCTTGTGGGCGAGCATGGCGCCCTTCACCACGTCACCGATGGCGTAGATGTGCGGGTGGGCGGTGCGCAGGTGGCCATCCACCTCCACGCGGCCGCGGTCATCGAGGGCGATGCCGGCCTTGTCCAGTCCAAGTCCCTCGGTGTAGGGCTTGCGGCCCACCGCCACGAGGCAGTAATCCGCTTCCCAAGTGACTTCCTCACCCTTCTTGTTGTCGGCCTTGACAATGGCCTTGTCGCCGGCATTGATCACTTCCTTGACGCCATGGCTGAGGTGGAACTTGACGCCGATCTTTTTCATGGCACGCTGGAGCTCCTTGCCCATCGTTCGGTCCATGGTCGGAATGATGGCGTTCTGGTACTCCACCACGTGGACCTCGGTGCCGAGGCGGGCGTAAACCGAACCGAGCTCGAGTCCGATGACGCCGCCGCCGATGATGACCATGCGATCGGGCAGGGCCGGCAATTCCAGCGCCTCAGTGGACGTGATGACGCGGTCCCCGTCGAGTGGGATGAAGGGCAGGTTGGCCGGTTCGCTGCCGGTGGCGATCAGGATGCGGTCGGCCTTGATCTGCTCGGTCTCTCCGTCGTCCTTCTTGACCTCGAGGATGTGGGCGTCGACGAAGGAGCCGAATCCGCTGAGGACGGTGATGCCGTTTTTCTCCATCAGGAAGTCCACGCCGGCGACGGTCTGGTCGACGACCTCCTGCTTGCGGGCGATCATCCGGGGGAAGTCAATGCCGAGGTCTGAGACCTGAATGCCGTGGATGTCGAATTCTTTCTTGGCCTTGAGGTAGTGCTCCGAGCTATCGAGCAGGGCCTTGGACGGAATGCAGCCCACGTTGAGGCAGGTGCCGCCAAGGGTGCCACGCTTTTCTATGAGTGCCGTTTTGTAGCCAAGCTGGGCGCCGCGAATGGCGGCGACGTATCCGCCGGGGCCGGCGCCGATGACCACGAGATCGAACTGGTTCATGGGAATGCAGGGTGTTGCGAACGAATGGAATGCGAAGTTAATCCGGGCCTTCGTGGTGGGCACCATGGATTCGCGTCAGCGTTCGTTCCTTTGCCGCCCGACCATGTGGTCCCGACTCGCAACGTTCATCCTTCGCGCACGCCTGCCGATCCTGTTGGTGCTCGCCGCCATCACGGCGGGCATGGCCTCGCGCATCGACGATTTGGGCATCCGCTACAAATTCGGCGGACTGCTCCCGGATGACGACCCCTCGCTGGTGGCCTACAACGAGTTCCTTGACCAGTTCGGAGAGGAAGGCAACGTGGTGGCGCTGGGCATTGAGGACGGCCGGCTGGACAGCCTCGAGGTCTTCCGCGCCTGGTGGGACCTGGATTCAGCGCTCCGGGCCGTTCGGGTGCCGGTGGACAGCCTCCGTCAAGACGGAACACGGTGGGNGGTGAACGTCGTTGACAGCGTCTTCGGCTTCCGNACGGCCGTGGAGCTCGTNCGGGTGGATGATCCGAAGTCGTTTGTGATGGAGCCGGTGTTCGGGTCAATGCCCGCGGACCAACTGATGCTGGACAGCATCTTGGCGAGGTTGCGCAGCTTGCCATTCTACGAAGGGTTCCTGCACACCGAGGGCGGGGCGACCCTCCAGATGGTTTATGTCAATGCGCCCCTCTTCAATTCGGAGAACCGGGGCCGAAGTGTGGAGCTGCTGGTGGAAGAGATCGAGCGGTTCGAGGCCGAGACCGGCGTGGATGTCCACGTGTCNGGATTGCCCTACATCCGGACAGAGGTCACCACCAAGATCAAGCGAGAACTCGGACTCTTCATCGGTCTAGCCGCTGGCGTGACGGCCCTGCTCCTGTTGCTCTTTTTCCGCAACCTGGTGGTCATGGCCGTCTGCATGCTCGTGGTGGGCACCGGCGTGGTGTGCTCGCTCGGCAGCATTGTCCTCTTCGACTACAAGCTCACNGCGCTGATGGGCCTGATTCCCCCGCTCATGATCGTGATTGGGGTGCCCAATTGCATCTATCTGCTCAACAAATACCACGCGGAGTACAAACGGCATGGCAACAAGGCCCTCGCCTTGACCCGAATGGTGAAGAAGGTGGGCAACGCGACCTTCATGACCAACGCGACCACGGCACTCGGCTTTGCCGCGTTCATCTTCACCACGAGCGATGTCCTGCAGCAGTTCGGTGTGATCGCGTCGGTGAACATCCTCGCGATGTTCTGCATCTCGCTGCTGATCATCCCCGCCATTTTCAGCTGGCTTCCCCCTCCGCGCCGCCGGCACGTAAGCCACTTGGATCGTCGCTGGGTCTTCCTTGTGGTGCATCGCCTCGAGCGCATGGTCAGCCACCACCGCAAGGCGGTGTACATCGTGACCGCAGGGGTGCTTCTCCTNGGCGGCATTGGCATTTCGCTCATGAAGGTGACGGGCAACGTCGCCGGAGACCTGCCGCAGGAGGACGCCATCCTGACCGACCTGAACTGGTTTGAAGACCGCTTCGGAGGCGTGATGCCCTTCGAGGTCATGATCAAGACCGACAAGCCCGGCCGGGTCACGCAGCTGGCATTCCTGAAGAANGTCGAACGCCTGCAGCGGGTGCTCGCCGAGGAGCCCCAGCTGTCGCGGTCTGTGTCCCTTGTGGACGGGCTCAAGCTCGCCAAGCAGGGCTTCTTCCGGGGCAATCCCTCGCGGTATGCGCTTCCCACACGGCGGGAGCAGAGCTTCATGGGTCCCTATTTAACGGGCACAACCGGGGCGGGCATCGCCGGGGGAGGACGCTTTTTAGACAGCGCCAAGACGACCCTTCGNGTGTCNGCGCAAGTCGCGGACATCGGCACTCGGGAAATGGGTGAGCTGACCGAACGTCTCCGCGTGCGTATCGATTCCATTTTCCCACCGGAAGACCACGAGGTCATCCTCACCGGNACGAGTGTCGTTTTCGTGGAGGGCACGACCTACTTGGTCAAGAACCTTTTCGTGTCGCTGGCCCTTGCCGTGCTCGTCATCGCCACGGTGATGTCCATCCTCTTCCGCAGCGCACGAATGGTGGCCATCAGCCTGTTGCCCAACCTCGTTCCGCTCATCTTCACGGCGGCAGTAATGGGGTATTTCGGCATCGCGCTCAAGCCCAGCACTCTCCTCGTCTTCAGCATCGCTTTTGGCATTTCCGTGGACGACACCATTCACCTGCTGGCCAAATACCGGCAAGAGCTGGACCTCCACGGCTGGAACATGCGCGAGGCGGTCCTGCTGGCCGTTCGGGAGACCGGTGTATCGATGATGTACACCAGCATCGTGCTGTTCTTCGGGTTCCTGATGTTCTTCGCCTCGGACTTCGAAGGAACGCGCGCCTTGGGCATCCTGGTGTCCACGACGCTGCTCGTGGCCATGCTGACCAANCTGGTCCTGCTGCCCTCGATGCTGCTCGGTTTTGAGCGCTACATCACGGCGCAGACCTTCAAAGAGCCGTTGCTCGAAATCATCGACGAGGAGGACGACGTCGACACCGACGAACTGTTCGTGGACGTGGGCAACCCCGGCAGCGGAGGTTGATGCCTCCGGGTTTGCCTTACCCGGCACAAAGCCGGAACTTTAAGGCATGAAAGGCATCGTCCTCGCCGGCGGAAGCGGCACACGCCTCTATCCCATCACGAAGGCCATCAGCAAGCAGCTGATGCCCATCTATGACAAGCCGATGATCTACTACCCGCTGTCCACGCTGATGATCAGCGGGATTCGGGACATCCTGATCATCTCCACGCCACATGATCTGCCGGGCTTCCAGCGGTTGCTTGGCGACGGCAGCCAGTGGGGCTGCNGCTTCACCTACGTCGAGCAAAAGGTGCCCAACGGCCTGGCCCAGGCCTTTGTCCTCGGCAAAGAATTCATCGGCGACGACAAAGTGGCGCTGGTGTTGGGCGACAACATCTTCTACGGCAAAGGGTTTGGCCGAATTCTCCGCGACAACACCGACGTGAAGGGGGCCATGGTCTATGCCTATCACGTCAGCGACCCGGAGCGCTATGGTGTGGTGGAATTCGACGAGGAGGATCGCGTGCTGAGCATCGAGGAGAAGCCGGCCGAGCCGAAGTCCAACTTCGCTGTGCCGGGGCTGTATTTCTACGACAACCGGGTGGTGGAGATCGCCAAGAACCTCAAGCCGAGTGCCCGGGGTGAATACGAGATCACCGATGTTAACCGCGCCTATCTCGAGATGGGCGAATTGTTCGTATCCAAGCTCGACCGGGGCACGGCTTGGCTCGACACTGGGACTTTTGCCTCCTTGACGCAGGCCAGCCAGTATGTGCAGGTCATCGAGGAGCGGCAGGGTTTGAAAATTGCTTGCATCGAAGAGATCGCCTGGCGCATGGGCTTCATTGACACCGACCAGGCCCGGGCCCTGGCTGAAGGCCTGGTCAAAAGCGGTTACGGCCAGTACATCCACCAGCAACTCGACCGCGGACTCTGATGACCGAGACCTTCGATGCTAAGACGGCCATGGCCGAGTACCGGCTCGCCTTCGAGGCGGGGTGTGATGAGTTCCTAAAGCGCTACCCGGGCACCGAACTCTACGCGCCAGTCCGATATCTGATGGCGCTGGGCGGCAAGCGACTGCGCCCCGTGCTCGTCATGGCCGCCTGTGAGGCGTGCGGCGGCACCAAGGCGCAGGCGCTGCCGGCGGCCTTGGCAGTGGAGCTGTTCCACAATTTCACATTGATGCACGACGACATCATGGACGAGGCGCCGTTGCGCCGCGGCCAGGCCACCGTGCACGAGAAGTGGGACGACAACCTCGCCATCCTGTCGGGAGATGCGCTTCACGTGATGGCTTGTGAAGCCCTGCTTGAGGCGCCCTCCGGACCGTTGCCCTCCTTGCTCCGCATGTACCACCGCACGGCGCTTGAGGTATGCGAAGGGCAGGAGTTGGACATGGCGTTCGAGTCCCGCGATGAGGTGGCCCTCGAGGAATACATGGAGATGATCCGGCTCAAGACCTCCGTGCTGCTTGCCGCTGCGCTCGACATGGGCGGTGGCTCAGCCGGAGCGGATGAAGCGACCCGCGAGGCGCTTTACGAATTCGGCCTCCACGTCGGCCTCGCTTTCCAGTTGCAGGACGACTTCCTCGACGCCTTCGGCAACCCGGAAAACTTCGGCAAGCAGGTCGGCGGTGACATCCTCGCTGACAAGAAGACCTTCCTGCTCATCCGCGCCTTGGAAAAGGCTCACGGTGCCGACCGCGAGGCCCTCAAGGCCGAGCTCGGTCAGAGGCGCAACGGAAAGGTGGAACGGGTGCTTGACCTCTACCGCCGCCTCGGTGTGGACACCGAGCTGCGCGACGCCATGGCGGAACAAGTGGCCCTTGCCGAAGGTGCCCTCGCCCGGATGAAGGCCGCCCGC
>NYTZ01000006.1 GCA_002683735.1 Flavobacteriales bacterium | reverse complement strand
GGCCTCACCGGAACCTCCTCCGAAGGCGATGCCTTCCAGCCGGTTCTGCCTGAACACCCCCAGGTGTGTCCCCTGTTCGGCGCGCTCAATCTCATGGAACTCCTCGCCCTACAGTCGCACGCGGCCTTGGTCGTGGCCTCCAGTACCGGTCCCCTTCACACGGCGTCGGCCATGGGCATTCCTGTCCTCGGACTGTACCATTCAGAGCCGCCCGCTTGGCCTCAGAGGTGGGCTCCCATCGGTCATTCCGCCCGCGTATTCGTCACCGACAGCCGGACCCCGAGCGGCCATCTAGAACTCGATGTGGAGCGGGTCATTGCAGCGGCGGAGCAGGCGATGTCGACGTGCGGTTGAGCCACCCCGGCAACGCAAGGCACCATAGGGCGAGTGTCACCCCCGCTTGGGTTTGCAAGGTGTCTTCGGTGAGCCCGCTCAATGCCAGCACCAACACGGCTGGCCATGCTTCCCGGATGTGCAGCCCTCCCAGCAACGCCCAACCCCACAGAAACAAGCCGATCGCACCCAGCCCAAGCCAGAGCGAGAGGAATTGCTGATGGGGACGGTGCCTCGATGCTTCAGGCCACGCGGGACGGTNNATCTCATAAGCCTGCTCCATCGCGGNCCAAGCGTCNCCGGAGCCCACACCGAACAGCAGACGCCCCGCCGAGGCCCCCTCTGTGATGGCCGCCCAAGCTGTCCCCTGATACACGCCGCGGGCCAACAAACTGGCACCTTCCGTGCGCCTTCCATCGATCCACTGGCCCCAATTAAACCGCATTCGATTCCANCGCTGTGTCCAGCCTACTCCGCGCCATTCCACCCAGGAGGCATACCCCGAATCGATGGCCGTCACTTCCTCNTCGGTCAAGGCGGCCACGCCAGCCGCGTCNTTGGTCAGTCCTTTGGATGCGAGGAACCGAATNAGCCTCGGACTCGCNGTNTCAAACGGCACTCTGCTNCGCTCCTTCCATGTGCTGGCCAATTCCCCCCACGCCACACAAGTCCAAATGAAATGNCCGTTCTCCGTGACCCGCCGNTCCANNTGGTGNACGTAGGCTTCTCCTTTTGCCGTGCGCATCGGCAAGTACTCGGCGTCCGGGTAAGCGGTCGGCAAAGACCAGGCCACTGCCCCCAAGAGCAACAACCCGAGTACCCCGGATGCAGCCAACCGCGCTCGCACCTGTTTACGGCTGGGCCAAGCCGGCCCTTCAGACTGGGTCCANTGNGCAAGCAGCATGGGGCCCCACCAAAGGAAAGTCGCTCCGCCGGCCAGCAGCCCACTCAGGCTCTCGGTCCAAGTCCACGTCACAAAAGCGGTCACCACGGCCAGCAGCGTCCACCCTTTGGCCAAACGTGCGGCAGCCCACGGCAACAACACCGCCCACCACAGCCCGAACCGGATGTGCGAAATGAAACGGGATGACTCTCGGCCTCCGTACGGCATCCCCTCCATGACATCCAGCCCAATGCACGCCCACGAGGCGGCTGTGGCGCTCATCACCGCGCACAACAGGATTCGGCGCACCTCGGCCGAACCGAGGGAATGGCGGCCTTGTCCAGCCCACAAGGCCAGACCGCACACCACCAATGGCAGCTTGATTCGAACGTCCTGAACCGTGCCCGCCACGTCTGCACTCCACAGTCCAGACAAACCTGACCAGAACACCAGGGCGACCAAAGCCAACCCGGTTCCTCGCCAGCGAAGCGGGGCCGGCTCCGAGCGGGTTTGCCANAAGGACACCAGCGACACNAGCGCCAGCCCCCCANTGGCTACACTCATGAATGCGTTGGACCACGGAAAAGCCAGCCCCACAGCGCACCACGCCGCTGTCCAAGCTGAATTCAAGCCCACAGNGGACCTCATCGGCGACCGCCGTCGGTATTCTGAAAATCGGCCTCCGTCCCNAGAACGGACTGCATCTCCGGGCCGAAGACCTGCTGCGCCCGAAGCACGGTGGGGTCGACCGTCAAGCTGCGCTCCACCATACCTGCGGCCANGTGGAAGCGCAAAACCACTTCCTCCTCGAGGGCCCTCCGAATCTCAGGCTCAAAGAGGTTCAAATCCCGCTCCAAATNGGGCTCCAGGGCCGTTTCCAATTGACCAAGGGCTGCACCAGCAATCGCCTCATACTGTTCAATGTCGATCACCTCCCGCAGCTCCTCCAGCACAGCCATGCTCTCCGTGGAGTATGCGAACCCCTCGGATTCAAGGTGGTCTTGGAATCCCCCCCAACTCGCCTCATCCATCCGGTAGGTCACCGGATCCGGCACATCCAAGCTGTCCATGTTGGCCGCCAACTTGGTGGCGTAATCAAAGACAGCGAAATCGTCCAACAGCCGCTCCATCAGGGTGGACATGAATGGCGTTTCCACCGCGATGTCAGGCTGGATGCCGCGGCCTTCAATGACCGGGCGACCCCCTACCGTGCTGAAGGTGCGTAAAAGGGAGTCTGAGACAGCCTTGGCCTTGCCCTGTGCGTCGCGCTCCCCGCCGTAATCGAGACGCTGGATGCAACGTCCACTGGCGGTGTAGTACTTGGCCACAGTCACCTTGAGGCGGGTGTTGAATGCCATGTCTTTGGTCTGTTGCACCAATCCTTTGCCAAAGCTTTCCATGCCGACGATCACGGCCCGGTCTAAGTCCTGCAGGGTGCCGCTCACGATTTCAGAAGCGCTGGCCGATGAACCGTCGATGAGCACCACCAGCGGCATGTCTGGCGCTGTGGGNCGGCCGAGCGCGGTGTACGANTTGTTCCACTTTTCATCCTTNCCCCGCGTGGAAACGATTTCGGTCCCCTTGGACACGAACAAGTTGACGATGGCCACACTTTCGTTGAGCAATCCACCGCCATTGCCCCGCAAGTCGAGNACCAACTGCTCCATGCCGGCACTGTCCCGCAGGGCCATGAGCGCTTGACGGACTTCGCCGGCAGATCCACGGGTAAACTTGGACAGGTAGATGTACCCGGTCCGGTCGTCGATCATGCCGCTGTACGGAACCGCAGGGATCCGGACCTTGGCGCGCTCCACCTCGAATTCGAGCCGGCCACCTCCATAGGGGCGCTCGATGCCCAAAGTGACCGTGCTGCCCGATTCGCCCTGCAACAAATCGCCCACCTCGTCCATGTCCATGTCGCCAGCCACGTCACGGCCAGCCACGGTGCGCACCACGTCCCCGGGGCGAATGCCCGCCTCATGGGCGGGATAATCCTCNTAAACCTCGACCACGGTCATCTCACCGTCAATCGGCTGGACCAAGGCACCGATACCGCCGTATTCGCCGGTGTTCATGAAGCGGAGGTCCTCAATGCGCGACTCCGGATAGTACACCGTGTATGGGTCGAGCTTGTCCAGCATCGCATTGATCGCAACGCGCATCAACGTGCCNGGCTCGGGGTCTTCCACGTAGAATTCATGCACGCCGCGGAACACGGAAGTGAGGATTTCGAGGTGTTTGGTCACTTCGAAATAGGTGCCGGACGGACGGACGGCGCGAATGCCGAGCAGGACAGTCAGGACCAGAAGGCCCGTCCAGGCGGCGCGGGGGAGGCGAATGCGGTTCATGCGTTGTCAGATGCGGGTGCGCACATGCGGCCCAGCAATTTGACCATCCCCCGCTCCATCTCGTCGGCGGTNGGAAGGGCCTTGCCAACAAAGATGAGAACGACAGCCCACTGGTGGGCTGGGGGGAGGGTCGACTCGAATGTCGAACGGTGCAAACGCCAACTTTCGCGCATCAGCCTTTTCGTGCGGTTGCGGTCCACCGCTTTGCGGAGGCGCTTCTTGGATACGGTAAAAGCCACCCGTGAAGGCGCNGGGCCATCCGGAGCGACCAAGGCGTAGCGGGCAATGAGTGGAAACCCTTTGGCCGACATCCCCTCCGCGAAAACACGGTCTATGACCACACGCCGCTTGAGGCTGCGGTCCCGGCCTTGCTTGAGGTCGGGCGAGTCAGAGGGAGGGGTGGAGACGTTCAGTCCTTGCCGAGAATGTGGTTCTCGATGGCCATCGTCATCGATGGCGCTTTGGGGTTCGGAGCGCCCACATCAATGCGCAGGTTCTTGGCTTCCGCCGCCTTGCGGGTGGTGGGGCCAAAGACGGCGATGCGGGTCTCTCCCTGCTCGAAATCCGGGAAGTTCTTGTAAAGGCTTTCAATGCCCGAAGGCGAGAAGAAGACGAGCATGTCGTACTTCACATCAGACAGATCGGACAAGTCGCTNCACACCGTCTTGTACATCACCGCTTTGGTGAAATCGATCTTGTTCTCCTCCAGCAATGCGGGGATGCTGGGTTTGAGGATGTCCGCACAAGGCAGCAGGAACTTCTCCTTCTTGTGCTTTTTGATGAAGTCGATCAACTCGGTGAACCTCAGCTGGCCATGGAAGATCTTGCGCTTGCGGTAGACAATGTATTTCTGCAAGTAGTGTGCCGTGGACTCACTGATGCAGAAGTACTTCATGCTGTCCGGCACATCGAACCGCAACTCCTCCGCCATGCGGAAGTAATGGTCAACCGCATTCCTCGAGGTGAATATGACGCTGGTGTGCTCGCCCAGATCAATGCGCTCCTGACGGAAGGTTTGTCCATCGACGCCTTCCACGTGGATAAAACTGCGGAAATCAACCTTCAACTTGAGCTTGGCGGCCAAGTCGAAATACGGTGATTTTTCGGTCGCCGGCTTGGGTTGTGAAATCAGGATGGTCTTGACCTTCTTGCCCATAGTGTTACCCCTGCCAGGCTCGGAAAAGAACCGCTACTGGGAGGATTTCAAGGGCGCAAAGGTAGAGCATCGCGATGAGAGGGCTTGAGAATGCCCCTCCGTGGTCAACGAGTGTACGCCGCTGTCGCAGAAGCCACCCCAAGGCCCAGATGATGGCACACATCACCAATGCCAACCCGGCTCCCTTGGAGCTGGCCGCCATCCCGATGAGGCCCAATGGGGCTAACCCCCAGGCAGCGGATTCCTTGACCCATCGGTGGTGCATGACCCACATCGTCCCCTCGGATGGGCGATCCAAAATCAGGCCGAGCAAATGGCCCATGGCTGAGCGCATGCCCGACAGCAAATACCACGTCGCCCACAGGCGCAAAAACAGACCGCCATCCATGGGAGTTCCAGCCCAACGGCACCAAAGGCTAGACACGCTCAATGCAAGCGCCATCCCTGCACCCGCGTGCAAGAGAACATCCTGCACCCGCACGCCTGATCCCTCTCCATGGTCTTGGAACAACAGACGCACATCCGTCCACGCCCACTGCAAGCGTCTTTCGAAGCCAACACCAGACGCCCTGAGCCCACCGGCAATGAAGGCCAAAGTCACCCAGGCCAGCCACCACATTGGTGCCCAATCTTCGGTCCATCGAACAGTGCCCTCGAACATGCGCCGAAGGTCGCATTCAGTCCCGATATCCTGGCAAGCCCCTTCGTGCCCCCACTTCCTGCCCACATCCACACCCCCAAGATCACATGCCAGCGTGCGCCAATCCTCGACATGGGGGCAACCTGCTACCTTTGTATCCAGCGGCCACCACCGCTAGCAAACGCACGGCTTACCCCCACAAACCCATTCTCATGGCCTCCCCCGCTCACGGACGCACCCTTGCTGTTGTTGGCGCCACCGGACTCGTCGGTCAGGCGATCATCCGCGGGCTCGCCGCCCGAAAGTTTCCCGTGAAGACCCTCCTGCCCGTGGCGAGCGCGCGCTCCAAGGGGATGACAGTGGAATTCAAAGGACAAGACATTCCCGTCCTGACCCTCGAGGAAGCGCTGGAGCGGAAGCCGGACCTCGTCCTGCTCAGTGCCGGCGGCGACGTCAGCCTGCAATGGGCCAAGGCCTTCACCGAAATCGGGGCCACCGTCGTCGACAACAGCTCTGCATGGCGCATGGACCCGGACGTCCCGCTCGTCGTCCCGGAGGTCAATGCGGACGCCATCGAGGACCGGCACCGGCTCATTGCCAACCCGAATTGCTCCACCATCCAATTGGTCATGGTCCTGAAGCCCCTGCACGACCGCTTCCTCATCCGGCGCGCCATCGTCAGCACTTACCAGAGCGTCACGGGCACCGGACAAGCCGGGATCGACCAATTGAACCAGGAACGGGACGGGGCTTCCGCAAACCGCATTTACCCGCACCCCATTGACCGCAACTGCCTGCCGCACTGCGATGTCTTCCTCGAAAACGACTTCACCAAGGAGGAGATGAAGCTCCACCACGAGACCAAAAAAATCCTGGGCGACGCCCAAGTCGAGGTCAGCGCCACCGCCGTGCGCGTACCGGTCGTCGGTGGGCACAGCGAGAGCGTTTACCTCGAGATGGAGCGGCCGTTCAGCGTTCCGGACGTGCGCGAAGCCCTGCAGCTCATGCCGGGCCTGATCATTCAAGACGACCCGATGGCCAATGTCTACCCGATGCCGGTCAAGGCAGCAGACAAGGACGAGGTGTTCGTAGGCCGCATTCGCCGAGACCTGTCTTTTGAACAGGGGCTGCACATGTGGATCGTGTCCGACAACCTGCGCAAAGGCGCTGCGACCAACGCCATTCAGATCGCGGAATTCCTTCAACGCTCAGGGCGATTCCGCAAATGAGCCGCTTTCTTCTGCTCTGCGCGGGGTTGTGGTCATGCAGCATTGCAGTCCATGGACAAGTGGACCCTTGCACCCTCCTGCCCGACCCCGGGCCTTGCGAGGCGGCGATTCCGGCCTGGTATTTCGACCAGGATTTTCAGACTTGCACCCAATTTGTTTGGGGCGGTTGTGAAGGAACTGTCCCGTTCGAAACCCTCGAAGAATGCGAAGCGGCAGACTGCGGAGATGACAGCTGGGACCTTTCCGGCCTCTGTGACTCCATCGCCGTGACCCCGATTTCCCTGAGCGACGCCGCGGTGGGACACCTTGAGGTGCTGGTGGAAGCCGATTACGCCACGAATTACTGGTTTGGTTATGCAGGGTTCGCACTGTTTGATGCCTCCGGTGGGTTGGTGGCGGCCGAGGACGTGGCCACGGCCCCGAATGCCTTCGGATTTGACGGCCTGCTCGGCCCACACACCCGTTACCTCGAGTATGCATCGGGGGTGGACCTCAGCACCTGGGACCCGGATGTCGACCTAGAATTGCGGCTCTACGAAGGCTGGATGGCCGGGTCGCCCATTCAACGCTGTGCTTGGAATTGGACATCATTGGACGTGACCCTCTCTTCAGGTCCCGCCTTGGAACAGGACCCGAAAGACACCCCACCGGCAATGTGGTTTGACATGCTCGGACGGCCCGCACAACCTGAGCCGGGACGCATGCTGTTGCGCCGCAGCGGTCAGCGGACTGAAATCCGTGTCATCAGCGAATGACGTCGCCCGGCTCGGCACCTTCTTCCGGGGTCACAAACCGCAACCCGCCGTCCTCAGTGGAAGCCATGAGCACCATGCCTTGAGAGACCACACCTCGAATTTTGCGGGGCGCCAGATTGGCCAGCAAGGTCACCTTGCGTCCGACCACCTCTTCCGGTGAAAAGTGCTCTGCGATGCCGCTCACCACGGTTCGTTCATCGTAACCGGTGCGCACCGTCAGTTGAAGTAGCTTATCCGCCCCTTTGACCTTTTCGGCAGCGACCACCTCTGCCACGCGTAGGTCCATGGCTTGAAAATCGTCAAACGTCGTGCCCGCCTTTTCCGGCTCGACATCCCGCAGGCCCGCCTCAGACGGATCCGGCCCCAACTTCTCGCGCTGCGAGGCCACCTGTTCATCCGTAACCTTCTCGAACAGGATGGGCAAGGCACCGAGCGGCTGCCCGGTGGGAACGAGGTCCCCGCCAGCCGCATCCCACGGCAGGGCCGTTGTCCCGAGGGCGGCCGACAACTTGTCTGCCGTCCGAGGAAGGAAAGGCGCCAACACAATGGCTGCGTTGGCGGTCACCTGCAACGCGAGGTTGAGAATGTCCGCTGTGCGCTGCGCATCGGTCTTGATGGCCTTCCACGGTTCCTCCTCGGTGAGATACTTGTTGCCCGCGCGCACCAGACCCATGGCGTGCTGCAAGGCATCCCGGAACCGGTAACGTTCGATGGCACTGCCCACCGCTTCGGGTGTGGCCGCCATCAAGGTCCGAAGGGATTCGTCCGTTTCGGTCCACTGGCCACTTGCGGCCGGCACCTTGCCGTCAAAGTATTTGCCGGTCAGGACGATGACGCGGTTGACAAAGTTTCCGAGCACGTCCGCGAGTTCGTTATTGACCCGAGCCTGGAAATCCTCCCAAGTGAATTCCGCATCCTTCTGCTCAGGCATGATGGACGCCAGCACATACCGCATTTCATCGCTGCGGCCCGGGAAGTCCTCCACATACTCCTTGGCCCAGACGGCCCAATTCCGCGAGGTGGAGATCTTATCTCCTTCGAGGTTCATGAATTCGTTGGCAGGCACGTTGTGTGGCAACAAATACCCCCCATGCTCCTTGAGAAGGATGGGGAAGATGATGCAATGGAACACGATGTTGTCCTTGCCGATGAAATGCACCAACTGGGTGTCCTGGTCTTTCCAGTAGGGCTCCCAATCCGTGCCGTTCTTCTCCGCCCAGTTCTTCGTGGCCGTGATGTAGCCTAGCGGCGCATCCAGCCAGACGTACAGCACCTTTCCATCCGCGCCCTCAACGGGTACAGGCACGCCCCAATCGAGGTCCCGGGTCATGGCCCGGCTCTGGAGCCCGCCATCCACCCAGCTCTTGCACTGTCCAAGGACATGCGCTTTCCACGCCTTGGGATTGTGGTGGGGCTCCCCGTCCAGCTCGCCCTTTTCGAGGTATTCCCGCAACCAATCTTCATGGCGGTCCATGGGCAAGTACCACAGCGTCGTGTCTTTCCACTCCGGCGTGGTGCCGCTCAGTGTGCTCTTCGGGTCAATGAGTTCCTCAGAAGAGAGCGCGGAACCGCACTTCTCGCACTGGTCGCCGTAAGCCCCATTATGTTCACACTTGGGACACGTGCCTTGGACGTATCGGTCGGCCAGAAACTGCTTTTCGACCGGGTCGAAGAATTGCTTTCGCGTCTCCTGAGTGAAGGCTCCCTTGTCGAGCAACTCGAGGAAATATTCCTGTGCAAACGCATGGTGTTCCGCACTAGAAGTCCGGTCATAATGGTCAAAGGCGATGTCCAAACCGTGGAACGCCGCCTGCATTTCTTCGTGATAACGGTCCACGATGGCCCGGGGGGTCGTGCCCTCTTTCCTCGCGCGCAGCGTGATGGCCGCGCCGTGCTCATCGGATCCGCAAACCCACACCACGTCCCGCTTTCGGGCACGCAAATACCTCACGTAAAGGTCAGCAGGCAGATAGGCCCCGGCAATGTGCCCGATGTGAATGGGGCCATTGGCGTAAGGGAGGGCTGAGGTAACCAGGGTGCGCGCGGGATGCTCGGACATGAAAGGCGAAGTTAGCCCGGGGCCGTGAGGCGGGCGTGGTTGGGGTTTCCCGATATTGGGCAACAGAATTCGAAATCATGTTTGCACGCATTTGCCTTTTGGTTTGGCTTTGGATTCTGCCCGGGATTTCGGGGTTGACTTCCCAAGCGCAATCGAAGGCCGACCGCTGTTTCACGGATTCCGTTTTATTCAGCGAGAATCCACGCTGGCACCTGCCTGGGGAAACCCTGATGTGGGCAGACTCCACCTTGTTGGACAGCTTGTTGGGTAGTGACTTGGACGGCTTCAAAGTGGTGGTGCAATCGCCAAGATCGCCGGGTCGATACAATTGGGTCGTCTTCACGACGTCGCCCGAAGGACGGGAGGCCTTGTTTTCGCCCAGCGATTTGAGGTTCATCAGTTACGACCCCCTCAACAAGACCAACCACAGCCAAAGCACCCTGGTGGGGCACACGTACTACACCACGCCATATTGGTACGACGAAGAGCTTCACTTCCAGAATGGCCGTTCCAATTGGATCAAACATGCCCAGCGGCTCTACCACTCCTCGGCCACATCCCAGATAGAGATTAAGCAAACCTCCCCGGTTCCACTGGGCGTCGAGAGCGCATTGGTCTTGGCCCTCGATGACGCCAGCTATTTCATCTGCTTAAGTGGCTCGCTGGAGGACCAGACGGCCCCGATTCCCATCTACTCGTTGGCCCATGAATCTCAGGATTGGGTTTTGGAAGGGAATCTGAATCCCGACATCACCCAGCTGGAATCCACCATCTCCCCGATGCTGCTGGAGCATTTTGTGGTTCTCCCCTCCACATCCAGTTATTTGGTCGTGGACAAAGACGACTTGAACTATGCCGTCGTGCCTTCCAAGACGCTGGAGAAGGTGGCGCTGGAAACCCGGACATTGGGGTGGGAGCGATCCGGATTGTGGAGGGGGAAGCGGGGAGATACCATGGTGCTCAAGACCGAAGACGGAATCCTTGAAGAGGACTTTGCCAAACTTGTCGAGGACGCGGATTGGAAGCCCCTGATTGTGCCGGCGCCCAAGAATACCGCCGCTCTTTTCAAGCAAGGCAACCCCGAGTTCTGGGGATGGTCAGTGGCCATTGCGCTGGGCGGAATCTCCTTGTTTTTGATGTTTACGCTCATTTGGACCCTGCGCAGCCCGGGTCCTGAACCAGCCGCCATCGTCCTTCCGGAAGGGGAAGCCCAAGCCCCCCTCTCGCCCATGGTCATCACCTTGCTGGCCCAGCGAGGACGCATGCTCAGCGCGGATCAATTCGATGCCATCGTGGGGCTCGGAGCTGTGGTGTCTCCGGAAACCCGTCGCTCACGGCGTGCGCGCATCATCCAAGTCGCCAACGCGGAAACCAATGCCCGTTTCGGCCACCCCCTGGTGCAGCGGACCAAGTCCGACACCGACAAACGTGTCGTGCTCTATCGCATCCAGGACTTCAGCACCCTCATGTGAAGCCACCTGCCGGTATCTTCGCCGGCATGTACGGTTCCATGAAATCCCACCTCAGCGAAGCGCTCAGCGCCATTGAAGCAGATGGTCTGTTCAAGAAGGAGCGCATCATCGTCTCCGTTCAGGATGCTGCGATTCGGCTCGACGATGGCAGCGAGGTCTTGAACTTCTGTGCCAATAACTATCTGGGCCTGTCCTCACATCCTCGGGTGGTAGAGGCCGCCAAACGCGCCATTGATGAGCGCGGTTTCGGCATGAGTTCCGTGCGGTTCATTTGTGGCACCCAGGACATCCACAAGGAGCTCGAGAAGACCATTGCGGATTTCCACCAAACGGAGGACACCATCCTCTACGCGGCGGCCTTTGATGCCAATGGTGGGGTCTTTGAACCGCTGCTGACGGCGGAGGATGCGATCATTTCCGATTCTTTGAACCACGCGTCCATCATCGATGGTGTTCGCCTCTGCAAAGCCGCTCGCTACCGCTACGCCAACAACGACATGGCGGACCTCGAGAAGCAGCTGCAAGCTGCCAACGAAGCAGGACATCGCTTCAAGGTCATCGTGACCGACGGCGTGTTCTCCATGGATGGTTACGTGGCCCAGATCGACCGCATCTGCGATTTGGCGGATCGATACGACGCCCTCGTCATGGTGGACGAATGCCATGCGACCGGCTTCATCGGCAAGACGGGCCGGGGCTCTGTGGAATTGCGCAATGCCCTCGGCCGGGTGGACATCATCACCGGCACGCTGGGCAAAGCCTTGGGCGGCGCCATGGGCGGATTCACCACCGGACGGGCCGAAATCATCGAGATGCTGCGCCAGCGCAGCCGGCCTTACCTCTTCAGCAACTCCCTCGCACCTAGCATTGTTGGGGCAAGCTTGGAAGTCTTCCGCATGCTGGACGAGACCACCGAATTGCGAGATCGGCTGGAGGACAACACCCGTTACTTCAAGGAGGGACTCCGCCGCATTGGGCTCGACTTCAAGGACGGCGAAAGTGCCATCGTCCCCGTCATGCTGGGCGATGCCCGGTTGAGCCAAATCATGGCGGACGCCTTGCTCGAGGAAGGGATTTACGTCATCGGCTTCTTCTATCCGGTGGTGCCCAAGGGACAAGCCCGCATTCGTGTGCAGTTGAGCGCGGCCCACACCCGCGCGCACCTCGATCAGGCGCTCAACGCCTTCGAAAAAGTCGGCCGCGAACTCGGCGTTGTCGCCACCCCGGCCTGAGGCTGTGCGGGTCCTGATTGTCGGACAAGGCCTGGCCGGGACATTGGCCAGCCATGCCTGCCTCCAAAGGGGCTGGGACGTTCATGTCGTGGATTCCGGTGCCCCTTCCGCATCCCAAGTGGCGGCCGGGATGTATAACCCCATGTCGTTTCGTCGCATCGTCGAAGTCTGGGATGCGGAGGCCCACTGGACCGCCATGCAGGCCACCTATGCCGACCTCGAAGCCTTGCTGGGGGTCCAACTGCTGCACCCGCTGCCCATTCACAAGCACATTCCCAACGAAGAATACGCCGCGCTCTGGGACTCCAAGGCCATGCACATCCAGTGGATTTCGCCGGTAGAACGACTCCCCAATGGAGCCACTGTCGGTCGCGTCGACGGCGGCGGCTGGGTCAACGTTCCCCTCTTGCTCGATCGATGGAAGGCCAAACTCCACGCCGAACAGCGATTTTCCACAAAATTCTGGGCCTACGAGGACTCCTTAAACCCTTGGGATGTGCTTGTCGACTGTCGCGGAACTGCTGCCCGACATGACGTCGCCCTCGGACCGCTCGACATCCGAGCCAACCGAGGAGAAATCCTCACCATCAAGGCTCCCAACTCTTCTATTCCTCCCGGTCTCATTGACAATTTCGGCAAGTGGACCCTGCCCGTAGAGCTTGACGTTTGGCGCCTCGGCGCCAGCTATGAATGGCATCGAACTGACCTCAATCCCACCCCAGAAACACGGGATTTCCTAGTGAACCGCATGAAAGAAGTTCACCCAAGGGCAACCAAGGTGGAAATCCTCTCCCACCAGGCCGGACTGCGNCCGGTGAGNAAAGACNGCAANCCTGCCGTTGGGCCCATGCCTTCGCGACCAAACCACTTTGTCTTCAATGGTCTTGGCACACGAGGTGTGCTGATTGGTCCACGCTGGGCGAAACACCTCGTATCTGGCATCGCGGGGGAAGCACTTTGGGACCCACTCGTGGACCCCGCCAGGTTGCAAATGCACCTNTGATTTCATTTTTTCGTGAAATCAATGCCATTCCNCATGACTGCAACAACGCCCTCAGAA
Organism: Flavobacteriales bacterium; assembly: GCA_002683735.1. The sequence goes on along the minus strand of NYTZ01000006.1, from coordinate 4,391 downwards.
AGCCCGGCTGCTTTGCTTTTCATGGAAACGTGGCCCGCCATCCTCAAATCTTGGGGACTGTCCAAAACCGCCGGAAGGATTCACGCCTTTCTCCTATCCAAACGGGAAGCCCAAAGCCAAGATGACATCATCGATGGCCTGAACATCAGCCGTGGCGGCACGAGTACGCAGCTGGGTATCCTCGAAGAAGCCGGCCTCGTGGAGCGCCTCCGNATCCTGGGACACCGAAACGACCGATTCCGCGCCATTGACGATCCAAACCTCATTTTTCGCGCCCTTCAGGTGCGCCATTTCCAGCAGACTCTCCGACCTTTACATGAGATGANCCAAAGCCTTGGCGCCATTGCAAGCCAGCAGGATCTCCGCTGGCTTGAACCGGTCCAAGGTTTGGGACAACACTTGAAAACGCANCTCGCCATNACTGAACACCTGACTGATTATTAGAGTTTTAGGTAACACCCCTTGAACCCGTCAGATTCAATAAAAAATGAAATAATATGTTGGACAAGCAAGTTGAGGCGGCGCTGAACGCTCAAATCGAGATGGAGGCTCAATCCTCTCATTTTTACCTCGCTATGGCCACTTGGGCCGAAACCAACGGGTTGAACGGCACCTCTGCCTTTCTGTACCGCCACAGTGACGAAGAGCGTGAGCACATGCTCAAATTGGTGCACTTTGTCAACGAGCGTGGTGGCACTGCGCGGATTCCCGCCCTGAATGCACCTGCCACAGAATTCGCCGGACTCAAGGGCATTTTCACCACCCTCCTCGAGCACGAGACCAAGGTGACGGCCAGCATCAACGAACTGGTGGACCTCTGCCTTTCGCGCAAGGACTACACCACGCACAATTTCATGCAGTGGTATGTGGCCGAACAGATTGAAGAGGAAGCCCTCGCCCGGACCATTATGGACAAATTGGCCATGATTGGCTCTGACTCTGCCGGCCTCTATCTGTTTGATCGGGATCTCGAAATGCTCGAGTCCGCAGAAGACGAGACATAAGACGTCCAGCAACGCGTATTTTGCGGGTACGGTTCTCTCGCATGTCCCGCGTTGGTCTTTCACTCTTGTTCGTCCTGTTGACGTGCTTCTCCATGCCTGTGGAGGCTAGGACTTTCCGCGCCAAGACAGACGTTGTAGCAGAGGATCCGGAAATCGACCGCTCCCCCATCTGGGCGCGGATGTATGCCCAATATCTCTTCTTTCTCGGACGGGAAATGTTCTGGCCCAACCTCGAAGAGCGTGAGACGTTTCGCTTGGCTGTGGTCAATTGGCCAGACCTNGCGGAAGAACTGGCCTCCTTTCTCGAAGGCCGCTCCATTGCCGGCATGCCCGTGGAGTTGGTCCCCCTCACCGACAGTGACCTGTCTTCAGACAAATCCGATTTCACCGTACTCTTCATCGGCGGAACCGGGTTGGATGCCGAGCGTGAAAGTGTGGGATCAGCTTTGACCAAATGGAACCGAAAAGGCAACCGAAACGCCCTTGTCATCACAGATGCCAGGTCCGTCCCTGGGCATGACCTGATTTTCCAGCGGCTTAAGGAGGGGGAAGACCTGCGCCTGTGCGTCAAAGCCGATCTAAATTCCTTGCAAACCAAAGGCCTAGAGCTTCCATCCGCGTTTGCGCAACGCCAGTGTCCATGATGAGAATTTGTCTTCCCCTCTTGCTGTTGTGGACCTGGATCATCGGATCTGCTGCTGCGCAAGGCCCCGTCACGTCCAAAGCCATCGAACAGGCCCGGAATGGGAAGGTAGACGCGGCCGCCACCACCATCGAGGATGCCACTTTGGGACTGGAAGGGGACGACCCCATGACTTGGTATGTCAAAGCGTTCATCCACAAGACCCTCTATGTGGAACGGGATGGCCGGGCGGCCGGATCACAGGCCCGGGATGTCGCCGTGGGNGCCGTTNTGCGTTGCCATGAACTTGATGGTTCAGGTCGACTGNCTGAGCGTCGCATGCCCCTGTTGACCTTTCTGGCGGAAACCCACCTCGAAGACGCCAGGGACGCCATTCGAACGAGCCGACCCGGAGATGCACGGGCCGCACAGCGCCATTTCGAACAATACACATTGCTCCAATCTGCTGCCGATTCCGAGTGGAATCCGACCCCGGATGCGGTGCTGCTCGACCAACAATTGGCCGAATTCGCGTTTGCCCAAGCCGAATCCGAGGAACGCTCGGCGGCCGGGCCATGGTTCGATTGGGGTGTCACGCGATATGAAGCCGCAGCGTCCGCTGGCCACGATGAATTCCGCTCGCGTTACAACCTCGCTGTCCACACTTACAACCAAGGCGTGCGACAATTCAAGGCTGCTGAAGACGACCTCGACGCCATCGATGGCGCCTTGCAAGACGCCGCCGTCCTCTGGCGCGCAGCTGCATCACAACTCGAGCTGGCCATCTCCATCGACCCGAAACGCTCCAAGGGATACGAAGCCCTGGCCATTGTATCCGAAGCCTTGCTGAACCAAGACCGCATTGAGTGGTGCAAGGCCAACCTTCTGGAAATGGGAAGCCGTTGAAATGAGGCGCTGGTTCCGATCCATCGGCGCCCGCATCTTCGCGGGATTCGGACTCTTCATCGGGGCCCTGGCGGTCTTTTTCGTGTTGACCGCGAGAACGACAGAACATCAAGGCCAGCTGCTCGAAGAAGCGGTGCGCGTGGATGCTGCCAAGGCCGATGTGGCCAGGTTGCTGCAGCGCGTAGAAGCGATGCGCGCCTATGCGCTGCTTGCGGCCCGTCTTCCAGAACCGGTCCACCTCCACGTCGACGCCCACCAGTCCCTGGACCGACTCCAGGAGGGATTTGCGCCGAAACTCGCAGAACTGCGTGACCGGACTTCCGGAATGGATGGCCTACACGACCGTCTTTACCGGCACCACATTGAAACNGATGCCCTGCTCGATGAACTTCAGGGACTTGTTCCTCCCGGGACCCGGAAATCCGTCTTTGACGCGGACTTTGAGCGCATCCTTCGGGTCGACGAGTTGCTCGACAACCCATTTGACCCCGGCCACGACATCCGGGCCCATCTCGACTCCATGCAAGCAGGCCTTCAGGAAATGGCCGTGCACCTCGACGAGGCGGTCCGCGTCACCGATGCTGCAGTCGAACAAAGCGGCCGCCGTCTGGACACGCTTGTTCGATGGATTTCCCTCTTCGTGTTGCTCGCCGGCTTGGCCATTGCGGCCGGTGTCACGAGGGCCATCCGCGTGCCGCTCCGTAAAGTCCGGGCGCGTCTGCTCTACCTGTCGCGGGGCATCGACCACCCGTTCCCCATGCCGGCCCGCCGCGATGAAATCGGCGAAATGGCCGAGGCACTGGACCGGTTGGCCGACGGCCTGCGCCGCACCCGTGAATTCAGCGCTGCCGTGGGCCGAGGCCAATTCGACACCGAATACATGCCCTTGTCCGAAGAAGATGTGCTGGGCAAGACCCTGCTCGCTATGCGCGACGACCTCGCGAGCTATGAGCGGGAAATGGAGGCCAAAGTGGCCGAACGAACGGAGACCCTGACCCGTCAGACCGCCCAGCTGGAATCGCAAGGGGAGGAGATTCGCAAGCTGTACACCGACTTGACGTCCAGCATCGACTACGCCCGCCGTATCCAAGGTGCCATCCTCCCAAGTGAGACGCTGAGGAAAGGCGTATTTGACCGGCAATTCGTGCTCTACATGCCGCGGGACGGCGTCAGTGGAGACTTTCCCTGGTTCCACAAACTGGATGCCTGGCGGATGTTCGCAGCCGTGGACTGCACAGGACATGGCGTTCCTGGAGCCTTCATGAGCCTGCTCGGACACAATGCCCTCCAGCACATTGGCAAAGTGTATACGCAGCCCGGCAAGATCCTCGATCGGCTCAATGAGCATGCGCGCAATGTGCTGCACCGTGGCATCGGCTCCTCCGTTGAAGCCGAAGATCAAGTCCCCGATGGCATGGACCTCGGGCTGATGTCCATCAACCTTGAGGAACGCAAGCTGGAATTCGCCGGGGCCAATGCGCCAGGCTACCATGTGCGCAACGGTCAGGTCACGGAGCTCAAGCCCGACAAGCGCGCCATCGCCAGTTTCGAACCCGGTGAATTCCGATTCACCACACAAGTCATCGACCTCGAGGACGGGGACATGGTCTACTGCGCATCGGACGGTTACCAAGACCAATTCGGCGGACCCAAAGGCCGCAAATTCATGCGGAAGCAGTTGCGCCAACTGCTCGGTGAACTTTCTGTACTCCCGGTGGACCGCCAGGAGATGGAATTGCGGAAACGCATCGAAGATTGGCGCGACCAAGCGGGCGAAGTACAAGTCGACGACATCTTGATCTGCGGCGTGCGCGTCCGACTCGGATGAAGCAGAAGCGCCCCCTCCTCCGGCGCCTGCC
>NYTZ01000005.1 GCA_002683735.1 Flavobacteriales bacterium | reverse complement strand
GCCCGCTGTAGCCCGCTGCACCGATGAGGCCGTAGTGGAGGGGCAGGCCGCGCTCGGTGGCCCGTTCGCCCACTTTTCGGGCCAGCACGGCCCCGACGATGAGGCCGAGGCCCCAGTTGATCCAGCCGGCCAGGCAGGCCACCACGGCCACCACGGCAGCGGCCCGGGCATTGGTGGTGCCCGCGAGGTTGACGGCGTGTTGCACGCCCCGGTCCACGGCCGGACTCAGTGCGAGGGCGTGGCCGAGCACCAGCATGAAGGCCGCCTGGAACGCGAAGACCAGCAGAGGACGGTTCCACAGGCCATCGCGCCAGGACATGGCGACCGTCTCGACATCAGCGCCCACAAACAACGCCGCCACCGCCGTGACGGCCGTGAGGCCGAGGGCGATGGCGAGCGGAGAGGGGACCCAGGCGAACCGGTCCCGTTGTCCTTCGTCTGTGGCCGCGTTCATGCGGGCCGAATCAGAACGGCAGGTCGTCGTCGGAAGCGGCGGGTGCGCTCGGGTTGAAGGCCGGTGCCGGTGGCACTTCTGCAGCCGGAGCCGCTTGGCCACCTTGGTCTGCGGGAGCTCCGCCCTCGGCGCCCATCTTCTCGATGCGCCACGCGTTGAGGTCCACGTAGTAGCGGTCGTTGTACTCGCGGCCCTTGACGTCGAACTTGACGTTGACCTTGTCGCCTTCGGTGATGCCGTTCAGCTGGTCCGACTTCTCCTTCAGGGCGGAAAACTTGACGTCGGAGGGGTATTGTTCTGCCGTCGTGATGACGAATTCACGCTTGTAGAATTCGCTCGTTTCGGACTTCCAAACCGGGTACAGGCGCTTGACAGTGCCCTTCATCTCATAACTCATGGGGCGAATATCGCCCGCCCGGCCGTCAACCGGGGTTGTACGCGAGCAAGGTCTTCCACGCCCCATCCACATCGCCCTGTTCAAGGCGCGTTTTGGCTTCGGCATAGAGGGCCTGCTCCAGCGCGGCCGCATCGTCCTCGTGCTCCATGAAGAGGTCGGAGAGCTCGATCAGTTTGTGCTCATTGACGTCTGTTTCGTCTGGAATGACGTGGATGGCGGCCAGGCGAGCCCGCTCGTTGTCGGTGAGTTGGGCATTCGTCCGCCACTCTTCGGGAAGGGCGTCGACCCCTACACCGAGACCGCCAGCGGTGGGCTTGGGGATTTCAAACAGGGCATCCCCGGAAGCGCGCACGTAGGCACTGCCCCCGCATCGGCCAACCAGGTCGATGGCATGCGGATCGGGCTTGCCGTCGGGGCCGAGCACGTCGTCTGCGATGTGGACGCGTTGTACCTCGCACACCAGCATTTGGCCTGCACCGGGCCCATCGCCGAGTTCCACGATCTGGGTGACTTTGCATTCGAAAGCCACTGGCGCTTCTCCCACCCGTGCTGGGGCCACTGTGTCGGCGTCGACCGGGGTGAATCCCGCCTTGGCGAACTCATCGACGTCGGCCGGGTAGTCGCTGCTGGACAGGGAGGCCCCTTCCACCATGGCGTGGTCGACGAGGTTGACCACGATTTCGCCTGTATCCCGGGCATTTGCCAGGGTGTCTTTCACGGTACCGTCCCGACCCCGCAGCGTAGGTCCGACCACCAGGACTGGAGGGTCGATAGAGAAGACGTTGAAGTAGCTGAAGGGGGCAAGGTTTCGGCGCCCTTCGACATCCACTGTGCTCGCGAGGGCGATGGGGCGTGGAGCGACCGTGCCCACGAGGAGGCCGTAGCGCTGGGGAATGGGCAGCGCCTGCGGGTCGTGGGCCTGCGTGGTGCGGATGTGGCTCATCGGCGGGCGGCGATGGATTGTCCTTCGCCCTCCACGTCGCCTGCGGTACCCATTACCTTNTCGCGAAGGCCTTGAGCGTAAGCGTCGAGACGGGCGGCGAGTCCCGCATCGGCAGAGGAAAGGATGCGGGCCGCCAACAGGCCGGCATTGCGTCCGCCGTCGAGGGCGACCGTGGCCACTGGAATGCCGGACGGCATTTGCAGAATGCTCAAGATGCTGTCCCAGCCGTCAATGCTGTTGGAGCTCTTGACCGGTACCCCCACCACGGGAAGGCTGGTCAGGCTGGCNACCATGCCTGGCAAGTGGGCNGCGCCACCCGCACCGGCAACGATGGCGCCGAGACCGCGTTCCCGGGCTGAACGGGCATACTCGACCATGCGGTCGGGGGTGCGGTGCGCACTCACGACAGTCATCTCGTGTTCGACGCCGAGTTCAGTCAGGATTTCAGCTGCTTGACGCATGACGGGCAGATCGCTCTTGCTGCCCATGATGATGCCCACTTTCATGGGGCAAAGATACGGGAGCCCTCGGCGGAAGCCCGTCCTCAGGGGTGAAGAATGGCGATGACGCAGGCCGTCAGAAGGCAGGCCACGGTACCGGCCAACAATGCGCGGAACCCCAGTTGGGCCAATTCTCCACGGCGTGAAGGGGCGAGGACTCCGATGCCCCCGACCTGGATTCCGATGGAAGCAAAGTTGGCGAAGCCGCAGAGCACATAGGTGGCGATGAGCACACTCCGTTCGCTCATGTCGGCCTTGAGCTTGCCCAAGGTCTCGTAAGCGTAAAACTCATTGATCACNGTCTTCTCCCCGAGCAGGCGCCCGACGAGCAGGATGTCCTCCGATGCCACCCCCACCAGCCAGGCAATAGGCGCCCCGATGAAGCCGAGGATGAACTCCATGCTCAGTGTGTCAAAGGAGGTGTTCGCGGCGATGGCCGCGTTGGCGCCGCTCCAGCCGCCGATCCAGCCCAGCAGGTCGTTGAACATGTAGACGAATGCGGTGAAGACCAAGAGCATGACACCCACATTGGCGGCGAGCGACAGACCATCCCGCGTACCCGCAGTGATGGCTTCGAGAAAGTTCGACGCCGTGGAGGGGACGATTTCAGCATTTCCGGCGGCTTGGGGCTCCGTCGTGTCNNGNACCAGCAATTTGGCTGCGGCGACGGAGGCCGGGGCGGAGATGAGCGAGGCGGTCAGCAGGTGGGTGGCGAAATAAGCTTGGGCCTCGGGGTCCGAACCGCCGAGGATCCCGACGTATGCGGCAAACACAGAGCCCGCGATGGTGGCCATGCCGCCGGTCATGACGAGCATGAGTTCCGAGCGGGTCATCTTTTCGAGGTAAGGCCGGATGAGTAGGGGGCTCTCCGTTTGGCCAAGGAAGACGTTTCCCGCCACGGACAGGCTTTCACGGCCGGTCAGGCGAAGGGTGTGACGCATGATCCAGGCGAATCCACGGATGAAGATGGACAGGATGCCCAGATGATGGAGCAGGGCACTCAATGCACTGAAAAAGACAATGGTGGCAAGGATGCGGAAGGCAAAGTTCTCCAGGTCCGGGCCCACCTGACCGTCGGCGAAGCGGCCGAGCAGGAAGTCGGTGCCGTTCCAAGTATAGCCGATGACCTGCACGAACACTTCGGCTACCCGGCGGAAAGCCGCGTGGATGAAGGGCACCTTGAGCACCAGGAGGGCCATGATGAATTGCAGGCCGAGTGCGCCTAGGATGGTGCGCCAAGCCACAGATTTTCGAGCGGTGGACAGGGCCCACATCATGGCGCAGAGAACGGCAATGCCGAGGATTGCTTGCATCAGGCTTGTCTGCGTTCGAGTTCGTCGCGGATTTTGCCCGCCCGCTCGTAGTCTTCCTTCTGGATGGCGAGGTCCATTTCCTGCTGGAGTTCCTCGTCGGACAGGCCTGACAATCCGTCTCCCGGATCCACGGGCCCCTCTTCAAGTCCGAAGGGGTCGTCTTCATCGGCCTCCGGCATGGGCACGATGTCTTCCTCACCTTCCGGAGGAATGGCAGCCATTTCCATGACCTTGTCGTCGCAATAGATCGGGCAGCCGAAACGGACAGCCATGGCGACCGCGTCCGACGTCCGGGCATCGATGGTTTCCTCTCGGCCTTCTCCCTCACAAACGAGTCGGGCAAAAAAGATGCCTTCCACGAGGTCGTAGATCATGACCTCCTTCAGCGAGATGCTGAAAGCGCTGCTCATGCTTTGCATCAAGTCGTGGGTCAGCGGGCGGCTGGGGGTCATGTTTTCCAGCTTGATGGCGATGGACTGGGCCTCGTGCATGCCAATCACGATGGGCAGCTTGCGCTTGCCCTGCACTTCTTCGAGCACGAGGGTATATGCTCCGGACGTGGCGCCGCTGGGCTTGATGTCGAATACCGCAAGCAGGGACTTCTTCATGGTCAGCTGGGCGGGAAGGTAGGCCTCGGTGAACCGTATCAGAGCGCCTTGAAGGCCTCGGTCAATTTCGGAACCACATCGAAGGCGTCGCCCACAATGCCGTAGTCGGCGGCTTTGAAGAAAGGCGCTTCTGGATCTTTGTTGATGACCACAATGACTTTCGAGCCGTTGACGCCAGCCAGGTGCTGAATGGCGCCGGAGATGCCGACGGCGATGTAGAGGTTGGGACGAATGGCGGTGCCGGTCTGTCCCACATGCTCGTGGTGCGGACGCCAGCCGATGTCGGACACCGGACGGGAGCAGGCCGTGGTCGCGCCGATGGAGTCGGCGAGATCTTCGATGATGCCCCAGTTCTCCGGCCCTTTCAGTCCGCGGCCAGCGGAGACGACCAGCTCGGCTTCCGGGAGCGGCGCTCGGTCTCCATCGCTGGGCTGGGCGGCCTCCAGGATTTCGACGCGGGATGAGCCGAGGTCGGTGTTGAAGGTCTCGACCGCAGCGGTTCCACCTTGGACTTCGGGCATGCCGATGGCATTCGGGATGGTGGTCACGACGAGGTTCTCCGTGTTGCCCTTGACCTGGGCCGTGGCCTTGCCACTGAACACGTTGCGGGTGTAGCTGCCCCCTTGAGGTGCAGCGGTCACGCCGGCGATGAGTCCCGCGTTCAGGCGCACGGCCACGCGGCCGGCCACGGCTTTGCCGAGGTCGTCCTGGGCGCACACCACGAGGTTGGCGTTTTCTTGTTGGGCGGCTGCGGACACCAGCTTGGCGAGCTGGGCGTCGTCGAGGTCTGCCGGACCCTGGAGCACACGGGACACCCCCACGGCTCCGAGGCCTCCGTCGCCTTGGAGTTCACCGGACACCACGGCCACGGTTTCTCCGATTCCTACTGCAAATCCGGCGGCTTCGAGGCTGGCCTTGCTGGCGTGGCCTCCCTTGGTTTGAATCAATGCGATGTTCATGATGGCTTTGAATTCGGGATTAGATGACCTTGGCTTCTTCTCGAAGCAGGTGGACGAGTTCGGTGGGGTTGTCGGCGTCGACCAGTTTGACGCCCGCTTTGGCAGCCGGCAGGGCAAACTTCTCGACGGTCGTGCCGGCGGCACTGCCGGCGGCAGGAACCAAGTTGAGCGGCTTGGTGCGGGCGGCCATGATGCCGCGCATGTTGGGGATGCGCTGCTCCGCCATGCCCTTCGCGGCACTGAGGACAAAGGGACCACTGACGGCGACCTTCTCGATGCCTTTGGCGGTCTCCCGGTTCAAGATGGCCTTGTCCCCTTCGTAGTCGAGCGAGGTGCACAGGGCAATGCAAGGCACGTCGAGGTGCTCGGCGAGCATCGCGGGCACGGCACTGCCATTGTGGTCGATGGTCTCCTTGCCGCACAAAATGGCGTCGAAGCCCTTGTCCTTGGCGTACGCTGCGATTTCAGCGGCCACCTGGCCGGCGTCGGTCGGGTTGGCGTCGATCCGGACGGCTTCGTGGGCGCCAATGGCAAGGGCTTTGCGCAGAATCGGGTCACAATCGGGCCCACCCACGGAGACGATGACCACCTTGCCACCCCCAGCTTCCACGAGCTCAAGAGCGCGGACGAGGGCGTACCACTCGTCATAGGGGTTGACGATGAATTGAACCCCCTCCTCACTGAAGCGGGTGTCGCCCTCGGTGAACGCGATGCGCGTTGTGGTGTCCGGGGCCTTACTGATGCAAACGAGAAATTCCATGCCTTTTCATTGAAGGTGGGGGACGGGTGTCCGGGCATTTGAGGATGCGAAGGTAAAGCGCGGGCGCCATCACCTCCCGCCCTGCATCGCAACTCGATTCGCACCCCCTATCTTCGCGCCCCTGATTTCGGACTAAGCACATTATCATGCGTACCATCCAATTCCGTGAGGCCGTCTGTGAGGCCATGAGCGAAGAAATGCGCCGGGACGACCGGGTGTTCCTTTTGGGCGAAGAAGTCGCCGAGTACAATGGTGCCTACAAGGCGTCCAAAGGCATGCTCGATGAATTCGGGCCTGACCGCGTGATCGACACTCCAATCAGCGAGCTTGGCTTCAGTGCCATCGCCGTCGGGGCCGCCATGAACGGCCTGCGTCCGATTGTGGAATTCATGACCTGGAACTTCGCCGTTTTGGCCAGCGACCAGATCATCAACCACGCCAGCAAAATGCTGCAGATGAGCGGTGGCCAGTTCGGTTGTCCCATCGTATTCCGTGGTCCGAATGGCCAGGCCGGCCAACTCGCTGCTACGCACAGCCAAGCGTACGAGAGTCTGTACGCCAGTATGCCGGGACTGAAGGTCGTGACCCCTTTCACGCCCTACGACGCCAAGGGCCTGCTCAAGAGCGCCATCCGTGATGAAGATCCGGTCCTCATCATGGAATCCGAAAAGATGTACGGCGACAAGGGAGAGATTCCCGAGGGCGAGTACCTGATTCCAATCGGCCAGGCCAACGTCCGCCGCCAGGGAAGCGATTGTACAATCGTGAGCTTTGGCAAAATCCTCAAGACGGTGCATGCCGCTGCCGACGAGCTGGCCAAAGACGGCATCGACGTGGAGATTGTCGACCTGCGGACCATCCGCCCCCTGGACATTGAGACCATCCTCGAGAGCGTGAAGAAGACCGGTCGGCTTGTTATCGTCGAGGAAAGCTTCCCGGTGGCGAGCATCGCTTCCGAGGTTGGGTACCGCGTTCAGCGCCACGCCTTCGACTACCTCGACGCGCCAATCCGTCGCCTCTGCCAGAGCGATACGCCGTTTGCCTTCTCCACCACCTTGATTGAGGAAGCCCTTCCGCAGGTGGCCGATATCATCCGCACGGTGAAGGAGGTCAACTACGTGGCCTGAGCCCTGATTTCTCGCGCATTATCTTCGCGCCCCAATACCCCTGACCTGTCGGACCTGCCGGCAAAAATCTGAACCATGCAAGACACGATCCTTTATCTCGTGCCCGCCTTGGCCGTCGTCGGCCTCATCTACATGTTCGTCCAGTCCCGCTGGGTCCGCTCCCAAAGCACGGGAGAGGAAAAGATGAGCACGATCGCCCAGCACATCCACGAGGGTGCCCTCGCCTTCCTCAGTGCGGAGTACCGCATCCTTGCCGTCTTCGTGGTGGTCGCCGGAGCCCTCCTCGGCTTGGTGTCCATGCTCGTTGCAACGACCCACTGGTTTATCGTCATTGCCTTTGTCATCGGCGCCGTGTTTTCTGCGCTCGCAGGCAACATCGGCATGCGCATCGCCACCGAAGCCAACGTCCGCACCACGCAGGCCGCCCGCACGGGTCTGGCCCACGCCCTTAAGGTCTCCTTCACCGGCGGAATGGTCATGGGCCTCGGTGTCGCCGGCCTCGCCGTCTTCGGCCTGAGCGTCCTGTTCATCTTCCTCCTCAACTTCTTCTCCAATGGTGTTTGGACGGATGTCGACACCATGACGGTCATCCTTGAAGCCCTTGCCGGTTTCTCGCTCGGTGCCGAATCCATCGCGCTCTTCGCCCGTGTGGGTGGTGGCATCTACACCAAGGCGGCTGACGTCGGCGCCGACCTCGTCGGAAAGGTAGAGGCCGGCATCCCCGAGGATGACCCGCGCAACCCCGCCACCATCGCCGACAACGTGGGCGACAACGTGGGTGACGTGGCCGGAATGGGCGCTGACCTCTTCGGCTCCTATGTGGCCACGGTGCTCGCCGCCATGGTGCTTGGCAACTACGTCATCAAGGACATGGGGGGAGACATCGTCGACAATTACGGGGGCATGTCCCCAATTCTCTTGCCGCTGATCATTTCCGCCCTCGGCATTGTCTTCTCCATCCTCGGTTCCCTCGTGATCCGCGTGAAGGATGGTGCCAAGGAGGGCGAGGTGCAGGCGGCCCTTAACAAGGGCAACTGGGGCTCCATCATCCTGACCGCAATCGCGTGCTATTTCCTCATCGACATGATGCTCCCTGCGGAGTTGACCATGGAATTCTTCGGAGAGAAGGACCCGCGGACCTTCGGCCGCATGAACGTCTTCTACAGTGTGATCGTCGGCTTGATTGTAGGTGGAGCGATCTCCTATATGACCGAGTACTACACCGGTCTCGGCAAGAAGCCGGTCCTGAGCATCGTCCAGAATTCCTCCACCGGTGCCGCCACCAATATCATTGCCGGCCTCGCAACGGGCATGATCTCCACCTTCGGACCGATCCTGCTCTTCGCCGCTGCCATCTTCATCAGCTACGAGTTCGCCGGCTTCTACGGTGTGGCCATTGCCGCCTGCTCCATGATGGCGACCACGGCCATGCAGCTGGCCATCGACGCCTTCGGTCCGATCGCCGACAACGCCGGTGGCATCGCTGAGATGAGCGAATTGCCCGAGGAAGTGCGCGAGCGCACGGACATCCTCGACTCCGTGGGCAACACCACGGCTGCCATCGGTAAGGGCTTCGCCATCGCCTCTGCGGCGCTGACTGCCCTCGCCCTGTTTGCCGCCTATGTCAACTTCACCGGGATCGAGGGCATCAACATCTTCAAGGCCAACGTGCTCTCTGCCCTCTTCATCGGTGGCATGATTCCGGTGGTCTTCTCTGCCCTCGCCATGAACTCCGTCGGCAAGGCGGCCATGGAGATGGTGCAGGAGGTGCGTCGCCAGTTCAAGGAAATCCCCGGCATCCTCGAGGGAACCGGCACACCCGAGTACGGCAAGTGCGTCGACATCAGCACGCAGGCCGCCCTCAAGGAGATGATGCTCCCCGGCGCCATGACCATTGCCTTCCCACTCATCATCGGTCTTGTACCGTTGCTGTTCGGTGCAGATTCGAAGTGGGCCGCTGAGACCCTCGGTGGCTACATGGCCGGTGTGACCGTGAGTGGTGTGCTCTGGGCCATCTTCCAGAACAACGCAGGCGGTGCCTGGGACAACGCCAAAAAGTCCTTCGAGGCGGGTGTCGAGATCGATGGAGAGATGACCTTCAAGGGCAGCGACGCCCACAAAGCTGCCGTTACCGGTGACACAGTGGGTGACCCCTTCAAGGACACCTCCGGACCATCCATGAACATCCTCATCAAGCTGACGTGCCTCGTCGGCCTCGTCATCGCCCCAATCCTCGGTGGCCATGGAGGTGGAGACCACGATGGACACGACCACGGTGCCATCGATGTCCCGGTTGAGCCCCAGCCCACAGCAGCCGTCGAGGCCGCTGAATTCCCCGGCGCCTGATGCGCGGTGCGGAACTTCTTCCGGCCGCGTTCTTGGCGGCCATGTTGGGCTTCGTCTCTTGCGGCAGTGAGGAGGCGCCCGCCTCCGATCCGGAGATGGGTGGAGAAGTCGCCATCGAAAAGGTGGCCGACCCTTGTGATTGTCTTGGCAAAGGTTTGACCAGCGGGCAACAGCGCTTCTGCCGAGAGAGCAAGCGGGACACCCAATTCCTGGAGCAGCTTCGCCAATGTGGCGTGGAAGTGGGTGGCGTCAGTGCCGTCAACAACATGCCTTCTGACGGCCAGTTCACCATGGATGCGGACAAGTCTGTGATCCAATGGCGTGGCACGAAGGTGGGCATGGAGGAGAAGGGCACGGTGCCCTTCCGTTCCTGTTCCTTTCAAGTCCAGAATGGCATTCTCACCAGCGCGGATGTGGTCATGGAGATGAACGCCATCCAATCCACAAGCCAAACTGGCACTGCAGCACGGGAGCTGGGGCAGCACTTGCGCAGCGCCGATTTCTTTGACAGCGGCAATTATCCTACGGCGGCCTACACGATGATCACCTCCCGCGCAGACGGGCGAGGCAACCTCGTCGTCACGGGCAAGCTGAACATCAAGGGCATCACCAAAGAGGTGGACGCCCTCGTGACCTTTGCGTCTTACGACCCGGTGGTGGCGAGCGTGACCTTCAACTTTAACCGGGCGGACTTCGACGTGCGCTTCGGAAGCGGAAGCTTCTTTGACGACCTCGGAGACGACCTCATCTCCGATGAGGTTAACATGCGCCTCGCTTTGGTGGAAGATGTTGCCAAACGCAAGTGACACACCGCATTTTGGATTTCCGAAAACCAAAAAGGCCCCTCATCGAGGGGCCTTTTTGATGGGCGGAATCCGAAGGCTCAGAAGAGGCCGTTCAGTTCGGCATCGACCTTGGTGATGATTTCGCCGAGCTCCTCCGGGTTGTGCTCGAAATCCATGTTGTCCACATTGATCACGAGAACCTTGCCCTTGGTGTAGGTGGAAATCCATGCCTCGTAGCGCTCGTTCAGGCGATTGAGGTAATCCAGGCGAATGCTCTCCTCGTACTCGCGGCCGCGCTTTTGGATTTGCTCGACCAGGTTGCCCACGCTGCTGCGGAGGTAGACCAGAAGGTCCGGCGGCGTCACGAATTGCTCCATGAGCTCGAAGAGGCGCAGGAAGTTCTCGTGGTCCCGGGTGGTCATCAGGCCCATGGCCTGCAGGTTCGGAGCGAAGATGTACGCGTCCTCGTAGATTGTTCGGTCCTGCACCATCTTCTGTCCGCTCGACTTCAGCGCGTGCAGCTGGGAGAAGCGAGAAGACAGGAAGTGCACCTGGAGGTTGAACGCCCAACGCTGCATGTCCTTGTAGAAGTCATTCAGGTAGGGGTTGTCCTCCACGCTTTCGTAGTGAGGGGTAATCTTGTAGTGCTGGGCGAGAAGCCGGGTGAGGGTGGTCTTGCCCGAGCCGATGTTGCCTGCAATCGCGAGGTGCATGAGTCTTCGGTTGGGGGTGGTAAGGTAGGGGGTAGGATGCCTTCCTACAATGGCCCAACCGGCTTATCCGAGAGGTCTGTGGACCAAGTGGGGGCGCTGGCCAAATCGACCCATGCCGAATCCATGGATAGCCGGGGGACTTTGTGCTGCCCGCCCAGTTTTCCCTTGGATTTCAACACGTTTTCGAACGTGCCCTGTGGGACCCACCGGACATCCGGCATGCTCAGGACAAGGTCGGAGGTGCGCTTGGCATCGTAGTCGGAATTGACCTTCCGCAGGTTGCGGTCGAGCGCGGCTTGGAACAGGTTGGCCGGGGGCAATCCGCCTGAGGCTTGACCGGGCTCGATGCGCCAGGCGTGGTGGCCGATGGTGCCGACGTCCGCACCGTGGCGTACCGTGCACGCTGTCCAGTTGCGCAGCTCTACGCCGAATTGGCGGCCGGTGGTGGCGAGCGCCCGCTCCGCATCGCCCACCATGAGCTCTTCGCCGGCGAGGTTCAGGCAGGACCGGGTGCGGCCGGTGATCCTCATGCGGTAAGGGGAGCGGGAAGTGAATCGGATCAGGTCGCCAAGCACGTAGCGGTGCAGCCCGCCGTTGGTCGAGATGACCAGGGCATAGTCCACGTCGAGTTCGATCTCTTCCAAACCGATGGTCGGGGCGAAGGGTGAGCGTTCCGGATCAAAGCCCGCTTCGAATGGGAGGAACTCGTAATGGATGCCGTAATCGAGCATCAGCAGCATGTCGTCCGCGCCCAGCCGGTCTTGGATGCCGAAGAACCCTTCGCTCGCATTGTACGTCTCGATGGTGTGGATGCCGGGGGGCATGATGCGGTCAAATGCCTCGCGGTAGGGGGAGAAGGACACACCGCCGTGCATGTACAGTTGTAGAGAAGGCCACACTTCACCGAGATGGTTGGCGCCGGCGATCTCCAGGATGCGTTCGAGCAGGACCTGGGTCCAGCTGGGGACGCCGGCCACGATGCGCACATCTTGTTCAAGGGTTGTGCGGGCCATGGTCTCGATCTTCTGCTCCCAATTTTCCATCAAGGCAATGGAGCG
Organism: Flavobacteriales bacterium; assembly: GCA_002683735.1. Next base: position 1,600 of record NYTZ01000005.1, on the reverse strand, counting down.
GGAAGGGGTCCTGCGCCATTCGCACCACCACGGCAGGTTGTTGATGATGATGGCGCTCAAGTCGCCGGTGAGGATTCCATTGTCGGCTTCTTCGGTGCGTCCTGTGCCCCCGACAATAAGGTGGCGTCCTCCGTAGAGGCGGGCCTTGGGGGAGGCATCGACATACATGGCCAGCAGGTCCTTGCCTCCCTTATAATGGCAGCGTTCGAGGGCGTCCTCCGTCACCGGAATGAACTTGCTCCGGTCCGAAGTGGTCCCCGAGGACTTGGCATGCCATTTGACTTCACCGGGCCATAGGACGTCGGACTCGCCGTCCCGGACGCGGTGAATCCAAGGCTTCAGGCCATTGTAGTCGCGGAGCGGCACCTGCTGGCGGTAGGCCTTGCCGGTCGTACCCGCCACGATGCCGTGCTCCCGGCCGAATTGCGTTCCCGACAGGGTGTTCAGGTGGTGGGCAAGCACTTCTTTCTGCACTTCGTGCGGGTACTGCCGAAACAGTGCAATTTGGTGGAGCCGCTTGCGGATGAACCAGCTGAAGACGGTGTTGACGGGCATAGCGAAGGCTCAGTTGGGGTCGATCCGGTGGACGTCATTGTTGGCGTCTTCGATGTCGTTTTTGACCTCCCGGATGCGCACGGCAATCTGCGCCCAAAGGCCATCGCCGTTGTCCAAGGTGGCCAGTCGCATCAGCCGGATCAACGCTTCCTCATCATTGTCTGCGGTAAGCGCCATGTCGGCGAGGGTCGAATGCCCTTCTCGACGGAGCCAATCCACGGCTTCCTTCTCTCCTTCGGTGCCCAAGAGGAGGGCCATCAGATGTGCATGGCCATGGTGCCGGAGCCAAGCCCGGGAAGTTTCCTCATTGTGCAAGGCATGGCAGAATACCCCCAGCTCCGGATAATCCGATCCCATGAGCCAATCCCGCAGGCCTTCGTGACCTGAGATCGCTTCAGCCCAGGCCAACAGAACCTTGTTTGGGTAGAGGGGAAGGGAGGTGGGCATGGTTTGCGGGAAGAAAGATGCGCCGGGTTTCGAGAAATGGAAACAATCCATGGTCCTCGTGGGGTTCCTTTGAAGTCCTTTTTCGGTCACACGCCCTTTCATGTCCTCGACCTTGTCTCCATCCGATCTCCCTGCCAGCGCACTGGCGCAGGTCGAACCTTCCGGGGAAGGGCCGGCTTATGACCGGGCTTTTTTTCTGCTCTGTGGGGGCACGGTGGTCTTCATGGCCAGCTTCGGCATGCTGCTTCCTGAGCTGCCGGCGCACCTTGCGGCGATGGGCGGAGAGGCCTATCTCGGTGGCGTGGTCGGCATGTTTACCCTGGCCGCATTCCTGTCCCGTTTTTTGAGTGGCCGAATCGCAGACCGAGCTGGCCGTCGAAAGGTCATGCTCGTCGGCTCTGCCGTGACCGCCATAGCCGGGTTCGGATATCTGGTGGCCACGTCCATCGCGGCTTTTCTCGCCTTGCGGTTTTTTCATGGACTTTCGACCGGGTTCCGTCCGCCGGGGACGAGTGCTATGCTGACCGACCGGATCCCGAAATCGAGGCGGGGAGAAGCCCTCGGTTACCTTGGGGTCGCAAGAGCAAGCCTGAGGAGA
>NYTZ01000004.1 GCA_002683735.1 Flavobacteriales bacterium | reverse complement strand
CGCTGGCGCTCCTGCACGCGTTGCTCAAGTCCACCCCAACCCGGCGTCGACATGTTCGCAGCGACATTGAAGTTGCCCAAATCACTCAGCGTGGCCTGCATCTGTGCCGTGGCGGCCCAGCCGCCTTCCTCATTGAACTCAGAAAGCCGCAGCTCGTTGGCCCAGATGGTGGCGCACTTCTCGAGGCCATCGTCGTCCACACCGAAGGGGTTGGTGTCCTTGTCCGAATTCCGGATGCCAATCATCACCGTGACCACATTGGCGAGGTTCGGATTTCCCCGCACCACCAATCGAGCACCGTCCACGAAGGACTCGAACTCCTGGAACAAGGGGTAGCCTACCGGCCGGCTGATCTTGAGGTTCTGCAGGTCTTGGAAACGCAAGTCGATCTCGTTGGCCTCGGGCCAAATCTCAGTTTCCTCCGTTACCCCCCACGGAGTCACCTGAAGCGGAATCTCGTACTCGTAGTAGTTGTCGACGAAATCCGATCCCAATCGCACAAAGGCGGTCACATCGCCACTCTCCAGAGGGGAATCCGATTGGGCCTGCTCTGCGTGGACGAACATGCGAAGCCGCTTGTACATCCGCATGTCGAAGTTGATGTTCCGGTAGGCCGCACGGGCATCACCATCCTCGAGGCCGCAGACATCGAGCTGGAGCGATTGCTCGTTGAGCTGGGCCTGATTCGCCGTCGCCACATTGATCTCCCGGATGATGCCCGGGGGAATCACGTAGTTGATGGGCTGTCGGTATCCGTTCTCCTCCAGGTTCACGGCAGAGATGGCAAACTGTGTGTCGGACGGGTCATCCGGCTCGATTTCCTGCGGACCAGCGAGGCTCTCCTCGAACTTCCGCCACTCGCCCCGGATGAGTTCCAAACGGGCAAAACGCAAGGTCACAGGCTCTCGCCATCCCTTCATAAAGACCCGCATGAACCGGATGCTCCGGAAATCGCTGATGCCGCCGATGCGCTGCTCAAAGTCCCGAATCGGAACCTGGAATTGGAGCCACTTCACCTGGCGGGTTTCCCCGTTGGGCATGGTCTTCTCCGNCACCAGCACATCCGACANGTAGTTCCGACCGATGTTNGANTCCGTCANATCGCCCGGCCGCATGGGAATNCGGTACTGGAAATAGCTCTCGATGGCGCTCAACGTCAGGTCCTCNTTGAGGTCCTCCGTGTTGGGCAATGTGGTCGAGGCAATCGGGTACCCTTCCGGTTGGGCCGTGTTGGAGTTGCCTTCGTACCCGTTGAAGAAGCGGTAGCGTTCCAACACGTCCTCCTCATTGGCCTGGGCCACCGGGTCGCGGAAGTACCGNAAGTCGTCGGCGGAGGGGTCCGCCACAATGGCGTTGTAAGCCCCGGGTTCCAACTGCCCCTGCAAGCTGGACAACCAGTCCCCGAAAAACTCCTGCTCCTGCTGCGAGTTCAGTCCATCNAAGCCCACATCCTGCTGGCTGTACTCGCCTGTGCTGTTGTCAAACGCATTGACCACNTTGAAGGTGGTGGGGTCGGCCACTAGGCCCCAGTTGGACTCCACCACTGGCGCAGGCTGGTTGGGCGAAGGCAACCCGTTTTCGAAGGCCAACTGGCCATCGTTGAGCAGGTCTTCGCTGATGGATCCGAGGTTGAAGTAGAGGTCTCCTCCGGTGCTGTTCTCGCTGTCGTCGTTGAAGGGATCCATCACCCAGAATTGGATGTACTCCACATTGGACAACTCGAAGTCTGTGGTCAGCAAAGCCCGCTGAATGCCGCCCCAACGTTCCTCCGGGGCCTGCAACGACCCGTCCGCATTCAACCCCGGAACCGGGCCCACACCCTCCGCGGGGAGGTAGTTGTAAGGCCCACGCACAGAGGGGTCAAACGTCAAGTCGAGGGTCGGCAAGTTCTCCGGCGTCCCCAGCGGCAACTGCCGGTTCGGAAAAACCTCCTTGTTCTCCACCAGACGCATCAAGTGGTTGGATCGCACGTCGACATCCACCTGTCCATCGGGCAATCCACCCCCGAAGAAACTCGGATCAATGGTGTACCAGTTCAGGCGCGCCCGGTTGTAGTTGAACAGCAAGCTGTCCTCCACATCTCCTTCCGGAAACAGGTCCGGCTGCAGTTTGGGCGTGCTCGCCAGGCTCCACTGGGTCCAATTGCGGATGTCGATCGCACTCTGCGACCCCTCGAAATCATCGATGTAGGCGTTGCCCTCCTTGCCCACGGCACGGCTGTGACCTGGAATCAGGTAGGCCGCTTCCGCACTGATATTGATNTTGGACGGCGCCGTGGCCTTCAGCAGCGGCAACTTGTCAATCAGGTCGGTCAGGAACTGGCTCGAGCGGGACCAAGTGAAATCCGCACCCATGATGGTGTTGTTGACCGGCTCGTCGCCGATGTTGACCTTCTGGGTCAGCGGGCGCTCCCGGAGGTTGAGGAATGTGGCGCCCAACGCCAACTCCTCGCTTGGGGCATAGTCAAACCGCGTGCCCAACAAAGTCTTGGTCTGGATGTTGAACAGGCTGTTGCTTTCCAAGGAGACCCGGATGGGCTGTCCACTCTCGAGCAATCCATCGTTGATGATGCGGACCCGACCGAGGTTGTAGTCCACCGTGTAGTCCTGATTCTCAATGAGGCGCACCCCCCCGCTGGTGACCGTCACTGAACCCTCCGGAATGTTGAGGGCATTGAGCATGATCTCCGAACTGACCTGACTNTGATACTGGCCCTTGATTCGGAATCGATTCAGGGATGGAATCTGCTGTGCCGCCGTCTTGGTCGAATCGTAAAGCGGTTGAAAGACAATGGTTTGAATCAGGGATTCCGCCAGGTCCGAATCGGTCACCCGACCCTCAATCTGGTCGCGCAGCGTCTTTCCGAAGGGCTCCACGGACGGCAGGAACACCCGGCCGTTCTGGCTGTTCATCGTGCCCCCCATGGTGGCGGCATTGTCCACGAAGTCATACACGCCATCCGGCTGGGGTTGGCCATTGACATCGATGCGGTCCATGCCGAGCACCTGGATGAGCAACTCGCCTTCGAGCGGAGCACGGGGGATGTAGTTCAAGTCCACACCCGTAGACGGGTCGTTGTACCACACCCCGATGCGGAAGTCCTCCGAGCTCAAGCCGAACGCCTGAAGCGAATAGACGTTCTTCATCATCAGGTCCCACAGGGGAGCNGGATCACCATTCTCGAGCTCGACACGCGTCACGGAGCTCTTGAGCATCTTTAGGATGAGCGCATTCGGAGCCGCATATCCATCCTGGCTGAGCGTGCCGACCTGATAAGTCTCCCCTTCGAGGGTGTACTCGTACGCCACGGCCAGCACCTCCGCGTTGTTCAAAGACTGTCGCAGGCTGATGAACCCAAGGCGGTCGTTGTAGGTGAACTCGGTCTGGGCCAGACGACGGGCATTTCCGACCCGCTCGTAGTGAATACCCTGACTGTATATCGGCTGTCCGTTCTGCCCCGTGAAGGAGGCAATGGCCGCACCGGCACCGCTGAATCCGATGACATCCGGATTCCCCGTCATGTCGAGGAAGATGTCATTGTTGAAGTTGCTCGGGGCCTTGTTGAGGTTGATGCCCAATCCAGGATCATCCGTGAGGTCCGCGACGGGGAGGTCACTCGACAGGTAATCGGGGTGTTCACCGATGTCCGTGAAGGCGATCACGTTCCGAACGTCCTGCGTGTTGGCCTGCGTATTGACCACGTAGACTTCGATCCGGGTGATGCGTGCGCCGGAATTCACCACCGGCAGGCTTTGCATGGCGTTGTCGTACCGGTTTCGGAAATAGGTGGAGAGGAAATAGTGGCGGTTGGCCTCGTAATCATCGGCCCGGATGTCAAACTCCTGCGTTTGGGCACCGCCTTGAACTTCGATTTCCTTACGCTCCCCTTTTTGCTGGCTGAACACCGTGGTGTTGTACACCTTGCCCCACTGAGTTTCGAGCTTGGTTCCAAACAGCGATTGACTGCCTTGGATGAGGGTGCTCTGAAGCGGCATACTGATGTTGCCCGCCTCGATGTTCTTCAGGATGTCATCCTCCTCGCCCTGGAACCCGATGTTCATCTGGTTCTCGAAGTCAAAGGTGGCCTCAGTGTTGTAGTTCGTTCCCAGATTGATCTTCTCGCCGATGCTGCCATCTATGGACAGCTGGATGCGCTGGTCGAAGTCAAACGTGGTGATGGCCCGGTCCCGCTCGGCGAGGCGGGGGTTCTCAGTCTTGCTGTACCGCACGCCGAAGTTGAGTTCGGCGGATCCTTGCGGGCGGATTTCAATTTCGTTGGACCCGAAGATGGTCTCGAATATCTCGGAATCGATGGTGAGTTTCGGGGCGAATCCGCGTTCCTCCTCATCGATTTCATCCTGCATCTCCATCCAGAACTCGCTGAGGTTCTCATCGATGTTGTACTCGAGGAATTCGTCGAGGGTGAGGTGGGTCGGGTTCCGGAAATCCAGGGTGTCTCCGAGTCGCTGACGGACGATGTATTGACCGGTGGTCTCGTCGTAATCGACCCCGTACTGGACCACATCGGGGAAACCGAGGCTCACACCGCCCGGCACTTCCACCGGACCGGGGACGTCCTCCCCATGTGGCAGGGGCAATTCCAACGTATCCGCTCCCGTTTGGGCCGACGCAGCAGCCACGGCCACCAGCAGGAACCACAACATCCAGAGGATGCGACGCCATCCTTCTGCCGTCAACGACGGGGAAGAGGTCCATGGCGAGAAGGCCGGCTTGGCTTTCATGATCAGCAGGGGGTCGGTCAAAGTCGTTTCAATGCAGCCCGGACCAAATCCTCCACCGAGTCCATGCCTTCTGCGATGAGTTTGTCGAGGACGGTCTCTACGCGGCGGCGGTCAAATCCGAGGTTGCACAGGGCGCCCAACGCATCGGAACGGCCGGTATTGTCTCCGGCAGGGAATTCTTTGCCTGCACCCGCTCCGACGCCACCGGTACTCCGTGACAAGCCGCCCTCGAAAGCGGGGTCCTTGCCCATCTTATCCTGTAGGTCCACGAGGATGCGCTGGGCCGTCTTGGCCCCGATGCCCTTCACCGCTTTCAATGCGGCCACATCTCCCCGGGTGATCACCTCCACCAGCTCCGCGGGTCCGAGGCCACTGAGGATCATCCGGGCCGTCTGGGCACCAACGCCGCTGACGCTCGTAAGCATGACGAACAGCCGACGCTCGGTTTCTTCCGCGAAGCCGAACAGGAGCTGCGCATCCTCTCGGTACACGGCGTGAATCAGCACGCGTCCCTCAGTCTTGCCTGCGAAGGCACTCGAGCTGTTCAAGCTGAGGTGGACGAAATAGCCCACGCCCGCGCACTCCACCACGCAATGGGTGGGCGTCAATTCGACGATGCTGCCGGACAGGTGATGGATCATCGGTTGTTCTGGGCGTCGACAGCCGCGATGCGGACCATGTTGACGATTTCACGGACACTGGAGCCCATCTGCAAGATGTGGAAGGGTTTGCGCAGGCCGAGGAGGATCGGACCCACCACCTCGAATCCCCCCATCTCCTGGATGAGCTTGTAGGAGATGTTGCCGGCAGCAAGATTGGGGAAGATTAAGGTGTTGACCTGTCTTCCCTTCAGGTTGCTGAAGGGGAATAGTTCCTCGGACAACTCCCGGTTGAGCGCCACGTTGGCCTGCATTTCTCCATCCACTATGAGATCGGGATGCTCGGCGTGCAGAATGGCCACCGCCTCCCTTACCTTTTCGGCATCCGCACCTCCGGCAGAGCCGAAGTTGCTGTAGCTGAGCATGGCAATGCGCGGGACGATGCGCATGGCCCTCACCGCTTCCGCAGTCAGCAGTGTAATGTCCACCAGTTCCCGGGCTGTCGGGTTGCGGTTCACCGTGGTGTCCGCAAAGAACATCGGGCCGCTTTTGGCCTGCACGATGTACATGCCCGCCACCTTTTTGACACCCTCGGCCAGGCCGAGGATGTGGAGCGGTGGCAACAAGCTCTCGCGGTAGTTGCGGGTCAGGCCACTGATCACCGCATCCGCCTCGCCCGTCTCGACCAGCATCGAACCGAAGTAACTCCGGCGGCGCATGTGGCCGAGCGCTTCCGAACGGGTCAAGCCCTTCCGCTGCCGTTTGGCGAGCAGATGGTTGGCGAATTCCTCCAAGCGACCCGCCTCCTCGGGGGCCATGGGATCCAAGATGTCCACGTGCGGCAACTCGATGCGGTGCTCCTCAATCAAGGAGAGGATGCGCTCGCGGTTGCCCAACAGAATGGGGTCGACGATGCCTTCGTCCCGCGCCGTCTCCACGGCTTTCAGGACTTTGTAGTGGTCGGCTTCGGCAAAGACGATGCGCTTGGGGTGACGGCGAGCGCGGCCGCTGAGGTTCCGCACCAGGGTATTGTCTTGGCCGAGTCGGCTCGCCAACACGCGCTTGTAGTCGTCCCAATCCCGGATGGGCTCGCGGGCGACGCCGCTTTCCATGGCCGCAAGCGCCACGGCCGGCGCCACGGTCGTGATCAGGCGCGGATCCATCGGCTTGGGGATGATGAAGTCCACTCCGAACCCAAGTCCGCGTTGGTCATAGGCCTCGTTGACCTCATCGGGCACGTTCTCCTTGGCCAAGGCCGCAATGGCGCGGACCGCGGCCATTTTCATCGCATCGTTGATGGCCGTGGCCCGGACGTCCATGGCCCCCCGGAAGATGAAGGGGAAGCCCAGCACATTGTTGACCTGATTGGGGTGGTCACTGCGGCCGGTGGCCATGATGATGTCAGGGCGAGCATCCTTGGCCTCTGCATAAGGAATCTCAGGGTCAGGGTTGGCCAAAGCAAACACGATGGGCTTCTCCGCCATGCCGCGAATCATGTCGCCGTTGACGAGTCCGCCCCGGCTCAGGCCGAGGAACACGTCCGCCCCTTGCAAGGCGTCGGCGAGGTCAGCAAACGGCGTCTTGGCATGCGCCAAAGCCTGCTTACGCGGCCCAAGGCCCTCCCGGCCTGCATGGATGTGGCCCTTGCTGTCGAAGACAACCACGTTTTCCAGGCGCACACCGAGCTGCATGTACAGGTCGAGGCAGGCCATGGCCGAAGCGCCAGCACCACTGACCACAAGCCGCACGTCCTCCGCCTTCTTTTCGGCGAGCTCGAGGGCGTTGATCAGGGCAGCACCGCTGATGATGGCCGTGCCGTGCTGGTCATCGTGCATGACCGGGATGTCCAATTCTTCTTTAAGTCGACGCTCAATTTCGAAGGCTTCCGGCGCCTTGATGTCCTCGAGGTTGATGCCACCAAAAGTGGGCGCTATGGCCTTGACGGTCTGGACGAATGTGTCCACATCGGCCGCGTCCACTTCGATGTCGAAGCAATCGAGGTCAGCGAAGACTTTGAACAAGACCCCCTTGCCCTCCATGACCGGCTTGCTGGCATCGGGTCCAATGTCCCCAAGTCCCAGCACAGCAGTGCCGTTGGAAATCACCGCCACCAAGTTGCCCTTGGCCGTGTACTTGTAAACGTCCTCGGGGTTCTTTGCGATTTCGAGACAGGGCTCCGCGACGCCCGGCGAATAGGCCAGGCTCAGGTCACGCTGGGAGCTGTAAGGCTTGGAGGGAATGACCTCCACCTTGCCCCGACGACCCCGGCTGTGGTAGTCGAGCGCTTCTTTGCGGCGAATGCTGCTCATCGTTTGACAGTTGCGGCGCGAAGATGGACGGCACAAACCGGCCTTCCAACCTGCGGCTGGAGGGAGCGCCTCAGCGGGCGACGTTGAACTTGCGGGCTTGGCCGATGCGGCCGTTGACCTCGAGGGCGTAGAGGTAGGTTCCGGGAGCGAAGTCGGCCCCGTCCACCCAAACGGCACCCTGACCAGGAGCGAGCACCACAGATTTAACGGTGCGTCCTGTCAGATCCAAGAAACGGAGCACGCCGCCCTCAGAGGCGCGGTAAGTCAAGCTGGACAAGCCTTCCACCGGGTTGGGAGCCAACCCTTGCAGCTCCACAGCATTTTCCGGCACGGACAATACACAGTTCTCCGTCTCAATTCCCGTGCAAAAGATCACGGTGTGGCACACTGTCGCCACACCCTGCTGGGTGGGCTCAAAGCAGTACTCAATGGCCGTGGCGCCAACTTCTCCGTTGGGATAGTAATCCGCAATGAGCCAATCCTCTGCACCAAAGGCATTGATGCCGGTGGTGTCGTTGGGCGCCAAAGTCAGCGCTAGGTTCAGGGCACTCGACGCTGCGCCGTAAGGATAGCAGGTGCCGCCCCAACAGAAGCGCTCGTAGGCCCCCGCTCCGCCAACCTCGTAGGGCAAGTTCATGTTCTCGACCGTCTGCAGCACATTACGCGACACGGTCAGGGCCATCGGGTTCTCCGTAGCATTGGTGACGAACCATTCCGCCTCCAACGCCTCATCTGTGGGCAACCCTTCGACGATGTCCACCGGGTCAATCAAAGTGGGCTCCTGCGCTTGGGTGAAATTCGCCAGACCGCAAGCCAAAACGGCCATGGCCAACCCTTTCCATTGAACATTGAAACGCTCCATATATCAAAGGTACGGCACGGGAGGGAAGCCGCTTGTCCCCGACAAGACCCACCCCAACGACGACAAAGTGAATAAATTGTGAAGTCCTGCTATCTTACGCATCTATAGGACTGAAATCGATCAACACCTCAAGCCAAGCTCAATGAAGCACATTTACGCCGCGCTTACCGCGCTTCTCCTGACCTTCTCCGCTGCAGCCCAGCTGCCGGATGGTAGCATCGCTCCGGACTTCACCGCCACCGACCTCAACGGTGTGGAGCACAACCTTTACAGCCTCCTCGACGAGGGCAAGAAAGTCATCATCGACTTCTCCGCCACCTGGTGTGGTCCCTGCTGGAACTACCACAACACGGGCGCTTTGGAAGAAATCTGGGAAACCTACGGCCCCGACGGAACGGATGAAGCTTACGTCTTCTTCATCGAAGGTGACAACACCACGACCCTCGCGGACCTCGAAGGCACGGGCACGGCTACGACCGGCAATTGGATTGAAGGCACGGGCTACCCGATCATCGACGACGGAGGTTCCATCTTCGACGATTACGCTGGTGCTTACTACCCCACCATCTACACCATCTGCCCGAACCGCCAACTGCGCGAAAGCGGCCAGATTAACGCTGCAGACCACGCCGACATCCTCTTTGGTGCCGACTGTGCAGCCGCCACGCAGGCCAACGACGCCGCCGTATTGAGCTACACCGGTGAGACCATCTCCTGCAGCGGTAGCCCGTCTGCCATCAGCGCCCAACTCATGAACCTTGGTTTGGACAACCTCACCAGCGCCACCCTCGAACTCTACATCAACGGCGCCAGCGTCCTCAGCTACAACTGGAACGGCAATCTCGACACCTACGGCATCGAGGACGTCCAGATGGGCACCTACCAGTTCGACGGCAGCACCAACTTCAGCATCCGCATCACGAGCGGTGACGAGAACGCCGATAACGACGTGACCTTCGCCACCGTAGACGGCGCCACCGAAGGCACCACCCTGTTCTACATCTACGTCCTCACCGACGGATGGGGTGAAGAGACCGGATGGGAGCTCTCCGACAGCGATGGCAACGTCATCGAAAGTGTCGCTGCTGGCAGCTACGGCAACACCACCGAATACGAGACATACGTGGGCGTGCCCAGCACCGGATGCTACAGCTTCACCTTGACCGACACTTATGGTGACGGACTCTTCGGAAGCCAGTGGGGCCAAACCGACGGCGCTTGCTACGTCTACACCGTCGATAATGACCTGAACCAATTCAGCGAGATCTACGGCAACAACGGCACCTACAAC
>NYTZ01000003.1 GCA_002683735.1 Flavobacteriales bacterium | reverse complement strand
GGCTGTTCGCCGATTAAAGTGGTACGTGAGCTGGGTTTAGAACGTCGTGAGACAGTTCGGTCCCTATCTGCCGTGGGTGTTAGAATCTTGAGAGGAGCTGTCCCTAGTACGAGAGGACCGGGATGGACATACCTCTGGTGTATCCGTTGTGGCGCCAGCTGCATCGCAGAGTAGCTATGTATGGATGAGATAAGCACTGAAAGCATCTAAGTGCGAAACTCGCCGCGAGATGAGATCTCGTTGAGAGCCGTGGAAGACGACCACGTTGATAGGCCGCAGGTGTAAAGATGGTGACATCAAAGCCGAGCGGTACTAATTGCTCAAAAGCTTATGAAGCTGATTACTCTACCAATATGTCAACACATTCGTTGATTGCAAGGCAACGGCCCAATGCATTCAACAAGAACGATAGGTGTCTATTGCGGTAAGGTCCACCTCTTCCCATTCCGAACAGAGAAGTTAAGCCTACCAGCGCAGATGGTACTGCTACTGCGGGAGAGTATGTCGACGCCACCTTGGGGCCCCTTCGGGGGCCCCTTTTTTTTTGCCCGAAATTGGATGGCGAAACACGCCGATTCACCATGAATGATCTTGTTACCATTATTGGAAGGCCCAACGTCGGTAAGTCAACCCTTTTNAATAGGTTGACCGAGACGCGGGATGCCATCACCGATCCAACGGCGGGTACTACCCGGGACCGGAAGTATGGGAAAGCCCTTTGGGGAGGNCGGGTCTTTACCGTCATTGATACTGGAGGATATGCGACGGGAACGGATGACGTATTCGAAGGGGTCATTCGCGAGCAGGTCCAGACGAGCATGGAGGAGGCCGCGCTGATTGTGTTCATGGTGGATGCGCAGACGGGCATCACTGATTTGGACATGGACATTGCGCAGCTGGTGCGCCGCAGCGGAAAGCCGGTGATGCTCGTGGTCAATAAGATTGATACGGGTGCTCAGGAGTACGCGACAGCAGAATTCTATGGACTTGGTCTTGGCGACGAGTTGTTCGGCATTAGTGCAAACAATGGTTATGGTACAGGTGACTTGTTGGATGTGCTGATCCAGAAGTTGCCCACCCAGGAAGAAGGCGAGGAGTTGGGCCTGCCTAAACTCGCCGTTGTTGGACGTCCCAATGTGGGGAAGAGCACGCTGATCAACACGTTGCTTGGCGAGGAGCGGAACATCGTCACGGACATTGCGGGGACGACGCGGGACAGTGTGCACACGCGGTTCAATGCCTTTGGGTTTGATTTCGAAATTGTGGATACGGCTGGCCTGCGAAAGCGAAAGAAGGTCGACGACAACCTGGAATTTTACAGTGCCGTGCGCACGGTCAAGGCCATTGACCAGAGCGATGTGTGCCTCCTGCTGATTGATGCCACACAAGGATTCGAGAAGCAGGATCAGCACATCTTCTGGCATGTGCTGGACAGCTATCGCGGTGTGGTGGTGGTGGTCAATAAGTGGGACCTGGTCGAGAAGGACGAGCACACCATGAATGCCTACCGCGCCAAGTTGGAGGAAAAGATGGCGCCGTTCTCAGATGTGCCGGTCATCTTCACGAGCAACATCACCAAGCAGCGGGTCTTCAAGGCACTGGAGGCGGCCCTCCATGTGCACCATCAGCGCAAACTGAAGATTTCGACTTCTGAGCTCAACGATGAATTCCTGCCCATTTGTCGGGATCAGCCGCCCCCCATTTACAAGGGCAAGAGCGTCAGCATCAAATACATCACGCAGTTGCCCTCACAGGTGCCGACGTTCGTGTTTTACTGCAACTTGCCGCAATACATCAAGGACCCGTACAAGCGGTTCCTAGAGAACCGGTTCCGGGAGCGCTACGATTTCAGTGGGGTGCCCATCCGGCTGTTCTTCCGCAAGAAATAAGCGGCAGACACTGGTAGACGCGAGCCGCATCGACCAAAGAAAGAGAGTGGTACCGCTGTCACCCCTGAGGTTCGCCAATGTGGGACCGTTTTAGAATGGACTGAAGTGCGGCCGTATCGAACGGCTTGACAACCCGTTGGTCCATGCCGGCAGCCAGGACCTTCTTGTGCGTTTCCTCCTCGGCATCCGCGGTCAAGGCGAGGATGGGGGATCGGCGCCTGTCTTGTTCCAATTCCATTCGCCGGATGTGCTGGGTGGCCTCAATGCCATCCATCTCCGGCATTTGCACGTCCATCAGAATGATGCAGGGGCCAATGTCCTGCCATTTTGCGACGGCTTCGCGGCCATCGACCGCTTCGGTCACCTCATACCCCCAGCGGGACAGCAGTTTGGAGGCCACGAAGCGGTTGAGCTCATTGTCATCGACCAGCAGAATAGGGGCCGAAGGGGGAGGTGACGAGGCCCGGGGCCCTTTGGGTGTGTCCACCGCGCGCGGGTCGCCGATATCCTCGCCCACCAAGGTCATGGGGATTGTGACCTGGAACGTGCTGCCCTTGCCCATTTCGCTGTGGATGGTCAGCTGGCCGTTGAGGTGTTCGACGAGGCTGCTGACAATGGACAGCCCCAGCCCGGTTCCTTCGATGTTGAGGGCTTCTTCGGTCTGTTCAAAGGGCAGGAGGATGCGCTCTTGGTCGGCCTGAGGAATGCCCCTGCCTGTGTCTTCCACTTCGAAGGTGATGTGATGCTGATTCCGGTTGCCGTGCACAGGAGAACCGCAGTAGACCTGGAGTCGAACATGACCTTGCTGGGTGTATTTGATGGCATTGCCCAGCAGGTTGTTGAGGATTTGGGTGATCCACTTGACATCGCCTTGGACTTCCAGAGGCAAGTCGGGGGCCAAATGGACCATGAGTTCGAGGCCGACTTGTTTNGCCCGGTTTTGGAAACTGTCGGCGATGTGGTGCACGAGGTTGCACAGTTGAATTCGACTGACCACGCTNTGGGCCTTGCCGCTGGCCAATTTTTCGAGGTCCAGGATGTCATTGACCAGGCTCAGCAAATGCTGTCCGGAAAAATCCATGTAGGCCAAATGCTGAAGCTGCTCCTGTCGGTTGATTTCCTCGTGCTGCAGCAAATCGGTCAAGCCAAGAATGGCGTTGAGCGGCGTCCGGATTTCATGGCTCATGACCGAGAGGAAGCGGGATTTCGCCGCATGGGCGACTTCCGCAGCGCGCTGAAGCTTGATGATGTGGGAGACATCCTTGCCATAGAGGTTGTAGGAGCCGTTGTCCAAGGCCACCACGTGGAACTCGAAATGCCGGGCATCTGTGTCCGGATTGGCCTTGTCAGTGCCGGGGATGGCGCACGTCCACAGGCTGATGTCGCCGGACCGGGCGCGGAAGAGTGCCTCCGCGAGTCCCTCCATGCCCAAAAGGCTCCGCTCCCGCCTAGGGAAACATCGGAGCGCAGATTGGTTGATGAACGTGACTTGCCGGTTCTCGGACAGTTGNAGGACAGGGTTCGGATTCTCCTTGTAGAACAGGGCCAAGTCTGCATTGACTTTGGCATTCCGGGCGTTCTGAATCTTGGTGGCGGTGATGCCCGAAATGGTTTCAAGGATCAGTTGGTCCTCCACTTGGAAGAAGTCGGCATCCGGGTGCTCGCTGTCGATGACGCCGAGCACTTCATCGCCCCATCGAATGGGGACGGCNANCTCGGACAAACGCGTGGCGTCGTCCGTGATGTAGTCGTGAAAGGTGNAGGNATCCGCAATGCGCANCGCCNCCCCTGTGCTCGCCACTTTGCCCACAACGCCACGGCCGATGGGGATTTCGATGGGTTGGAAGATGGCTCGGTAGTCGATGCTCTTCGGGCCAAAGGCGGCTTTTTGTATGAGCACATCCCGCTCCGGATCACGGAGGTAGATGACACAGTCGACCCAGCCGAGTTGGCTGATGGTTCGCTCGGCCACGGCCCACAACACAGCTTCGGGGTCATCGATGTCCACGAGGTCCGCCGCGAAGGCCNTGAGGATGTGCAAGGCTTCGAGCTGAAGAATGTCCCGACGGGGGGAGCCAGCGTAGGAAGACGGACCGACGGTCAAACTTTNNGGGTTNTGTTCCATGAATGTCGCCAGCTTGTTCCGTTCAGGATGAAATTTCTGAACTGAAGTCGTCGTCAGAAATATCTGACGTTACAGGTGGGTGGGAATTCAGGCCATGCGCGAAAGCGGGTGGGACCGTCGGCGGTCTTCCACTGGCTCATCTTTCCCTTGTCGAAGCCGGGGTCGGATTTGGCACCCGCCCTCATTTCACGGGTTCCCTAGACATCATCGGGACAATCCTTTCGTCTTGCGCGATAAGCGGAACAAAGTTAGCATATTCGCGCCGCGCCCAACTCCGCTTGAGCCCCCCAAACCGACGGCATGCCTTATTTCTTTACTTCCGAATCTGTCAGCGAAGGACACCCTGACAAGGTCGCAGACCAGATTTCTGACGCGCTGATTGATCATTTCCTCGCATTTGACCCTCAGTCCAAGGTGGCCTGCGAGACGCTTGTCACGACGGGACAGGTCGTCCTTGCTGGTGAGGTCAAGAGCCAGGCCTACCTCGACGTCCAGAAGATTGCCCGCGACACCATTGATCGGATTGGATACACCAAGAGTGAGTACATGTTCGACGCGTCTAGCTGCGGTGTGTTGAGTGCGATTCATGAGCAAAGCCCGGACATCAACCAGGGGGTGGAGCGCGCCGCTCCAGAAGAGCAGGGCGCCGGCGACCAGGGCATGATGTTCGGATATGCTTGCCGCGAGACTGACGACTTCATGCCGCTTCCGCTCGACCTGAGCCACCGCATGTTGCGTGTGCTCGCTGATTTGCGCCGGGAAGGGGACCAGATGCCCTACCTGCGTCCGGACAGCAAGAGCCAGGTGACCATTGAATATGCCGACGACAACACACCGTTGCGTGTGGAGGCGGTGGTCCTGTCCACCCAGCATGACGATTTTGACACCGATGAGCAAGCCATGCTGGCCCGCATCAAGGAGGATGTGGCCAACATCGTGTTGCCGCGGGTGCTTGCCGATTGCCCGGAGCGGATTCAGGCTTTGTTCAAGGGCGACCACAAGCTGCATGTGAACCCCACCGGCAAATTCGTCATTGGTGGTCCCCACGGGGACACCGGTTTGACGGGCCGGAAGATTATTGTGGACACTTACGGCGGTCGCGGCGCCCACGGCGGAGGTGCCTTCAGCGGCAAGGATCCATCCAAAGTGGACCGGAGCGCTGCCTATGCCACNCGACATGCCGCCAAGAACCTGGTGGCTGCCGGCGTGTGTGACGAGGTGCTTGTTCAGGTGGCCTATGCCATCGGTGTGGCCGATCCTGTGGGCCTCTATGTNAACACCTACGGCACTGGTAAAGTCGGGGTGTCCGACGGCGAGATTGCCGAACGGATGGCGTCCATCTTCCCCATGCGCCCTTATGCCATTGAGCAGCGCTTTGCCCTGCGCACTCCGATTTACACGGAG
Organism: Flavobacteriales bacterium; assembly: GCA_002683735.1. The sequence goes on along the minus strand of NYTZ01000003.1, from coordinate 3,081 downwards.
ACCGCAGCTTATGGCCACATGGGCCGTCCCTGTGAAGTGGTGACCAAGTCGTTCAAGGCTGCCAACGGAGAAACTGTGAACCGCGAGGTCCGGCTGTTCCCTTGGGAAGCCTTGGATTGCGTGGACGCGCTGAAGGCCGAATTCAGCCTTTGATTCCGCTCGGGAATCAGAAAAGGAAATCGTACCCTTCGCTCTTCATGCGCTGGTAACGTTCGCGGTCGAACGTGTAGAGCCGGCTGCCCTTGTGCTGGCCTTTTTCGCCACCGGTGGCTTTCTTTTCAAGGTCAGTGAGGAGGGGGCTCTTGAAGAGCTTCTTGCGGAAATTCCGCTTGTCGAACGTCTTGCCGAGGGCTTGTTCGTACAGGCTTTGGAGCTGGCCCAACGTGAATTCTGAAGGGAGGAGGTGGAAGCCCACAGGACGGCGCTTGACCCGGCGCTTGAGGCGCTCCCGCGCGTATGTGACCACGTCATTGTGGTCGAAGGCGAGGTCGGGCACCCGGTCGATCGGGACCCATTGCATGCCGTGGGACTCCCATTTTTCCGCGAGGAAGTCCTCTTTCCGGACCAGCGCGTAAGATGCCACGTTTACAATGCGCCCCATGGGGTGGCGGAAAACCCCTCCAAAGGCCTTGAGTTGCTCGATGATTTCGGGGTCGTCATAGCCGAAGAGGCCGTGAAACATGCTGCGCGCACTGAGCATCAGTTCATCCGTGGCTTCGAGGTAGCGGCTGGGTAGAAAGAGCGCATCCTTGAAGGGATCGCGCTGGCTTCGGGCGAGCAACAGTTGCAATTGGTCCCCGTCAAATCCAAAGAGCACTACGCTCATACTGAGGGCGACATTGAAGTCCGGGCTGTCCTGGGGGAACTTGAGCATGTCCGACATGAGCGCAAATGAAAGAAGCCCTAAGAAGTATTGCTTGAGAATGTCTGGAAGTTCTCAAGGAGGCCCCGGTCGGTTGTGCGCGACGGTCCCATTCCAGGTGGCGCCTGTGACGTCGAGTGCATCTGTGGACCATGGGGTCAGCGTCTCGTTGTCCAGTGCCGTCCATTGCCATACTGCGCCATTGGAGCTGCCGTTCAGCATCCAGAGAATGCCATTGGCCCGGTCCAAAGTGAAGTCGCGGACTTCGCCATTGGACAGCCACTGCCCCTCGGTGTCATCTGTGATCATCCGGGTCTGTGATCGGCTGACCCAGCTTCGGCCGTCCTCCAAGATGCCTGCCTGAAGGACGTTGCCCTCTCCATTGAGCGGGATGGTGGACAGTCCCGTGGTGCCGTTCATTTCGTTGAACCAATGGCGCATCCGGCCATCGGCTTCCAGTGCGGCGGGATCGCCCATCCACGCCACGAGCCACCCTTTTCCGTCGGGCCCCTGTGATTCTGGGGCTTCAGGAGTCCAAGTGATGGCGTCCATTCTCGCGCCATTGTCGCGGTTGTATCGGATGAGCCGCCATTCGCCCTGGGCGGTCCGGACGAGGGTGATGAGGTCGGATTCGAATTCAGCTGCGTCGATCAGCACTTCGCCTTCGAGGAGCAGCCAGGTGGCGGCCGGCTGACCGTCGGCACCTAACCGTTCCACCCGGTCGGCCCAACCCACGAGCGCGTGGGCAGCCCCGCCCAAGGGAGCCACCCGTTTCAGCAGCCGGACCCGATCGCCCAGCATGCCGGAAGGCGAAGGCCGGGACCACACGGACAGGCCCGGGGTGCCGTCGATGACGGGGACGGCGTACAAGGCGGTCCCGCCAATGAGCAGCAAGTCTTGGCCGTCCAGGTGAACCAGATGGCGCGGAGATGCCACGGCAACGTTCCATGTGCTTTCGGGAGCCGTGCCCAATGCAGTCAATTGTGGAAAGGAGCTGTCGTCCAAAGACCAGAGGGGGCCACTGGTGAGCGTCGGGCGGGAGAGGGTGGCATCCTGGAATGCGGCTGCCCTTTGGCCTTCCCCATCCGTCACGGTGGCGGTCAGGCGCAGGGAGACCATGCTTTCCATTCCCTGAAAGTCGGCGGGGGTGGACCAGGTGCTCCTGACCGTGTCCACGGTTGTCATGTCATCGCGGGCTTCCAAGGTGCCGGATGTACTCCACCACACTCCCCCGGAAGCCGGACCGATGTCCATCTGCCACGACGCCGGGCCGGTCTGTCCTCGTGTTGCGGCGGGGTCCGTGCATTCTAAACGAAGGGGAATGTCCTGAGAGGTGGACCATGCAGCAGTAGCAGAAGGGGTCAACCACCGAACGGACGGGGGCGCTTTTTCGACGCTACAGCCGGCCGCGAGCAACATGGCCAAGGGAAAAACGGGAAATGTGGCACGCAGCATTCCCCAACAAATTACGTTGTGGACAGCCGTGTGGATGCGCCGTGGAAATGGAGGGTGTACCGCGGGGCGCAAGGCGTGGTATTTTGCTCCCCCATCCCTGTTTCCCGTGGCCGACGACAAATCCCTAAATACCCAGCGCAAAAAGGCGCGCAAATCTCCCGCCATCAGCACGGGCATGGCCGGCATTGGCAAAAAGCCCCCTCAGGCCGTTGAGCTTGAAGAAGCGGTGCTGGGGGCGTGCATGTTGGAGCAGACGGCGGTGAATGCGGTCATTGATATCCTCGAGCCTGCGGCGTTCTACAAAGAGGCCCATGGTGAGATCTACAAAGCGATCAAGGACCTTTTCGGCGACGCGGAACCCATTGACTTGCTCACGGTCACCGAGAAACTCCGGTCGGAAGGGGTGCTCGGCTTTTGTGGTGGGCCTGCTTATGTCGCGGGCCTGACGGACCGGGTGGCGAGTTCCGCCAATGTGGAAGCCCACGCCCGGATTGTCGCGCAAAAGTTCATTCAACGGGAGTTGATCCGCATTAGCAGCGAGACCATCGAGGCTGCATTTGAAGACACAACGGACGTATTCGACCTCCTCGACCGTTCCGAGCAACAGCTGTTTGAAGTGGCCGAGGGCAACATTCGCCAAGGCTATCAGGAGATGGGGTCGGTCATTCGCCAGGTCATCGAAGGCATTGATCAAGCCCGTCTCAATGAAGAGGGCGTCAGCGGTGTCCCGACCGGGTTTGCGGATCTGGACAAGTTGAAGCCCC
>NYTZ01000002.1 GCA_002683735.1 Flavobacteriales bacterium | reverse complement strand
CCAACGGCGCAACAAATACAGGGTGGTGGCACAGAGGGGCCGCATTTCGGCGAGCAGCGGCCGGAGTGGGGCGGGGCCTTCGACCGCCGAGTGGAAGTCCGGCTGTTGTTCGATTGATCCTAGCCCGACCTTCGCCCCCATGAAAATCGTCTGCATCGGCCGCAACTATTCCGACCATGCCACCGAGCTGGGCAATGCGGTGCCTTCCGAGCCCCTCTTCTTCTTCAAGCCCCAAAGCGCGATTCTGCACAAGGACCACCCGTTTGCCATTCCGGAATGGACCGGGGATTGCCACTTTGAGGTCGAGGTTGTCGTGCGGATGGACCGGGCGGCAAAGTGGATTTCGGCGGACCACGCAGCGCGTTGCTATACCACTGTGGGGCTTGGCATCGATTTCACGGCTCGGGATGTACAGTCGACCCTGAAGGCCGCTGGCAAGCCATGGGAAAAGGCCAAGGCGTTTGACGGATCGGCTGTGGTCTCCCGCGAATTCGTGCCGTTGGACGACCTCGGGGGGGACATCCAGGACTTGCATTTTTCGCTGTTGCGCAATGGCGAGGAGGTTCAGGTCGGACACACCGCCGACATGCTGTTTCCCGTGGACGAATTGATCGCCCATGTCTCCAAGTTCAGCACCTTCAAGACGGGTGACCTTTTGTTCACGGGAACGCCTGCCGGCGTGGGTCCTGTTCGGCCGGGAGACCACCTCGAAGGCCGTTTGGGCGGCCGTGCCATGTTTGCCGTTAACGTGCTCTGAGTCAGGTGTTTGTGCGCCGGCACTGCGGACCATCTCCGGCGCGTCGGCGAGAAGCCTGACCGGTCGGATGGGTGGAGGGGTGAGGCTTACCTTGGTCATATGGAGGCGAAGCGCATCTACATCGTGGGGTACATGGGGGCCGGCAAGTCCACCAGCGGCCGCAGGTTGGCCGCCATGATGGATTTGCCCTTCTTCGACACCGATGAGGAAATCCGACGGGTCACGAGGCGGAGCGTCACGGCGTTGTTCGAGAAAGAAGGGGAAGCCGCATTCCGGATTCGAGAGAAAGCGGTGTTGGAGGACTTGACCGAGCAGCATCCCCGGGCGCTCATTTCCACGGGTGGCGGCACACCGTGCCACGGGGACAACATGGATTACATGCGCGAGCACGGCATCGTTGTTTACCTCCAGATGACACCAGAGAACCTGTTGCGGCGCTTGAAAGGCCGAGCGGATGAGCGCCCCTTGATCGCCGGGGTTTCCGAGGATGCATTGCCTGGGTTCATTGCTGAGCACCTCGCAGAGCGCGAGCCGCATTACCGCCGGGCACACATGACGGTTGCGGCGGACCACCTGGACGGCGATCGGATGAAGTCCATCCGAAACCTGCTGGAAGGCAGGACCTGGGTCAGTCCATGAGGACCGCCTCGTCGGGCCCCGGTCCGCTCAGGCGGACATCGATGTGGGCCTTGAGATTGGTGGACAGGCTCTTGCCCACGTAGACTGCGCGCACCGGGAAACGCCGGTGGATGCGGTCCACCAGCACGCAGGCGGCCACATGCCGCGGCCGGTTGGGCAGCAACGTAGCTACGGCGTGGAGTAAGGTACGGCCACTGTTCAAGACGTCGTCCACCACGATGATGGAAGCCCCTTCGAGTGTGCTGTGGTCAAAGTTGGCTCCGTGGCGGTCCGTGAGCTGGATGGGGTGGTCGAGGGGCGCCTCCTTGTCGAGGGACACGGTGAATCCCCGAACGGGGGTCTGGGTGATGGCTTCCAGGGCGTCCACGAGGCGGCGGGCCATGACGGTGCCTTGACCATCGATCGCGGTGATGGCGATGAGGGGCGCGGTGTGGTGGTCTTCGAGGATTTGCCGGGCAATGCGCTGGATGCAGCGCTCGATGCGCTCGGCATCAAGGATGACGGTTTCACCGGAGGGATTGGACTGCACGCTCATGGAGTGGCAATTTCGTCCATTCCGTCCGGAGCTGGCAGCAATGCGGGATTGAATTCCAACAGCGATACCGCTTCGACGTGGGCCGTGTGTGGGAATTGGTCGACCAACTTGAAGGCTTTCAAGGCGTAGCCGGCCTCCCGCAACGTCACGAGGTCCCGCGCTTGTGTGGCCGGATTGCAGCTGACGTACACCAGCCGCTTCGCCCGGAGGCGGATGACCTTGCGCAGGGACTTGGGGCTGATGCCACTGCGGGGCGGGTCGAGCACGATGGTGCCGATGCGCCCTTTGTACTCCGGATGGTCCAAGAGGAACCGCCCCACATCCGCAGCGTGGAATTGCAGGCCCCGAACGCCATTCCGTTGGGCGCTTTTTTGCGCGTCTGCAATCGCTTCCTCGATGATGTCCACCCCCACGACCTGCGTGCCGGGACCGCCATGGCGTGCAAGCAACTGGGCAATGGTGCCTGTGCCGCAGAACAGGTCCATGGTGACGGGGTCCGGGGCGTCCACTTCTGGAAGGGGTTCGGCGTATGCATAGGCCATGACCTGGGCGTAGAGCCTTTCGGCGCAGCGCGGGTTCGTCTGGAAGAAGCTGCGCATCCGGATTTCAAAAGCGAGCCCTTGCAAGTGCTCCACCACATGGTCCTGTCCGGCCACGAAATGCGTGCTGCCATCCCGGGCCTCCACACGTTCGCCCTTGTCGTCGTTGAGGGTATGGACAAAGCCGGCCAGACGCTCCCCCAGCTGCTCGGCCAGCATGGCGTGGAACCCGGCAGCGTCGAAACGGTCGAGGTTATCGGACGTGGTCACGAGGTTGACCAGAAGCCGGTCTTCGGACAGGCTCCGGCGCACCACCAAGAAGCGGAAGAAGCCGGCCCGTTTCGGGGCGTGCCAAGGGGGCAAGCCGGAGTCGGCACACCAGGTCTGGATGGCGGGCATCGCGTCTTCGAAAGCGGGGTCGAACAGGCCGCTGTCCCGTTCGAGGTTTTCCACGGCCCACCAGGTGCCGCGCGCCTTGAAGCCGAGGAAGAAGCCATCNGCGAATTCTGCATCCGGATCGTCACCGGGTTCCCGGCCGATGGCTGAGAAGCTGTATTCCATCTTGTTGCGGTAGTGGAACCCTTCAGGAGAGTCCACCCAGCCCTCATAGCGCGCTTCCAGATCCGGAACGCCACCAATGCGTCGGTAAACGTCCAGGGTCGTGCGCTCCTTGTGCGCACGTTGGGCCTCGAGGGGCAGTGTGATGTACGGTGCGCCGGGAATGGCCTGGTNCAGCACCTCAATTTCTTCGGGCGCCCGTTTTAAGACCGACGTGATGCGCGCTTCAGCGTGGCGGCGCTTGCAGAGGGACACCCTGGCCCGGACCCGCTGGCCGGCAATGGNATTGGGCACGAAGACAGTGAAGTNGCCGTCCTCCGTGGGGACCTTGGCGATGCCCTTTCCGCCAAAGGCGACATCAAGGATGTCGAGCTCGAGCATCTGGCCTTTGTGGAAGAGTCTGGATTTGCGTGGCAAAGTGGGGAACTCTGTGGCGAACCGCCGGTGAAGGGCGCGAAAATACGGCGGGGGAGGATGCTACCTTCCCGGCATGATGCGCTGTGCCTCCTTGTCCTGTCTGCTGTTGGTTCTCCTTGCTGGCCTTCCGGCCCTGATNTGGGCCCAACATCCCGATGAGGTGGCCGTGGTGACCTTCAACATACGCTATGACAACCCCGGTGACCCGGTGACCTGGGACCAACGCAAGGAAACTGTGGTGGGGTCGGTGTCCTATTTCGACATCCTCGGCTTTCAGGAAGCACTGGCCCACCAGCAGGATTTCATCGCGGCTTCCCTGCCCGAGCACGACCACTATGGAGTGGGGCGGGACGATGGCCAGCGGGCAGGCGAGCATTGCCCGGTTTTCTGGAAGCGAGGCCGGTTTGACCTGCTCCATGCCGAGACGCTCTGGCTGAGTGAGACACCCCATGTGGCGGGGTCCGTGGGGTGGGATGCGGAATTGCCGCGCGTGGCCACCGTGGTGGTGCTGCATGACCGACGCACCGAGCAGATCTTCCGCGTGATCAACACCCACTTCAGCCACATCGGCGATAAGGCGCGGGAAGCGGCGGCTCAGATGCTGTCCAGCCGCTTTTCCGGAAGTGGGGCCGAGGTCAACCTACTGCTGGGAGATTTCAATGCCGAGCCGGGATCCCGTGCGCACAACATGCTGACTTCGGGCCGACTGGAAGACGCTTACGACGCGGCAGACAAGCGATGCCGTTCGGGACAAGGAACCTACACGGGCTTCGCGACCACTGGTTTGCGCGGCGCCCCGCGCATCGACCACATCTTCGTGGGGGGCGGCGACGTACTGTGGTATTGCTTGGAGGAGCGCATCCTGGAGGGGCACTACATGAGCGACCACCTGCCGGTCTACATCGCGTTGATGCCATGAATGTCCGCCGTGCCATCGCGCTGTGGGGCGGGCCTTTGGGCTTTGTCCTCTGCTTGCTCCTGTTGCCGACGGGAGGGGAGGTCAACCAGGCCGCGCTGGCCGGAACGGCATGGTGGATGCTGTGGTGGTGGATTGGGGGAGGTGCGCCCATCGGCGCCACCAGCCTACTGCCCATCGCCCTGTTTCCCCTGTTCGGAGTCATGGGCATCCAGGAAGTGGCCGTGCCCTTCGGTTCGAAGTTCATCTGGCTCTTCCTCGGTGGATTCGTGTTGGCGTTGGCCCTCGAACGGCATGGATTGCACCGCCGGTTTGCCTTGCACCTGTTAAGGCGCATCGGGGGCGGGCCGCGGCGCACCCTGCTGGGGTTCATGCTGGCGACGGCCCTGTTGAGCATGTGGATTTCCAACACCGCCACCACCCTCATGATGCTCCCGATGGCCATGGCGGTGCTGGCTTTGCTGGAGGAGGAGTCCGGTCCCCTGCCTTGGGGCGGGGCGCTGGTGCTCGGGGTGGCCTATGCGGCCAACACAGGAGGCATGGCCACGTTGGTGGGGACGCCGCCCAATGCCGCCTTGGCTGGTGTGGCGTCCGACCGGTTCGGGGTGGAGATCGGCTTCGCCGAATGGATGGGGGTGGGGTTGCCCATCTCCGCGGCCGTGCTGACGGCTGTTTACTTCGGTTTGGTGCGCTTGCACCGGTTTCCCGGGGGCAAGGGCCAAGGTGCGACGGAGGCGGTGGTGCACCGGGAGTTGGGCAAGCTGGGCGTCATGGGCACGGCCGAACGGCGTGTGATGCTTCTGTTCGCCGGTACGGCATTGCTCTGGATTTTCCGTCGCCCCTTGAATCAAATCCTCGCCCCGCTCGACTTCGCCTTGGACGACACGTCCGTCGCGGTGTCGGCTGCCGTGGCCTGCTTTGCCGTTCGGGCACCGCGCTCGGGAGACCGTGAAGGAAAGGAGGAGGCCTTGTTGGCCCCCGAAGACTTGAAGCGGTTGCCGTGGGACATCCTGCTGTTGTTTGGCGGTGGGCTGGCTTTGGCCAAAGGGTTCGAGTCGGCCGGCTGGGCGGCGCTGCTGGCCGAAGGTGCTGCCGGACTCGGGTGGTCCCAATGGGCCATGCTCGTGGCCGTGACGGGGTTGGGTCTGTTTGCCACGGAGCTCATGAGCAACCTTGCCTTGACCTTGCTGCTGACCCCGGTTGCCGGCGCCTTGGCCGCAGGCATGGGACTCCATCCCCTGTTTTTTGCTGCGCCGGTAGCCCTCGCCTCGAGCGGGGCCTTCATGTTGCCCATGGCGACACCGCCCAATGCCATCGTCTTCTCCTCAGGCCGGTTCCGCATCGCCGATATGGTCCGGACGGGCATCGTCTTCAACGTGATCACCCTGGCCATCGTGCTGGCGCTCTGGATGGTGCTGGCTCCGGAAGCGTGGCGGTGAATGCGGGCCCCGAACGCGGCCAAAGCTGACTGCCCATCTTGGCAGAGGCGCATTGGCAGGGCAACTTCTCCTCCGTGCAGGGTGTTTCATCTTTGTGTTGATGAAGGGCAGGCACATTCAGACTTGGGCAGGCATGTTGGGATGCGTGGCCGTGTGGGCAGGGTGTCTCAAGCCCCCTCCGAGTCCACCAGCACCGGAATACGTGGACTTCTTTCAGGTGCCCGAAGGATGGCCGGCCCCGGAGTTTCCCGAAGACAATGCGCCAGATGACCTCCGCTGGGCTTTGGGTCGGGCCTTGTTTTTTGACCCCCGGCTCTCCTTGGATGGCGCAGTCAGTTGTGCCACCTGCCACCTGCCCGAAAAGGCCTTCAGTGCTCCCGAGCCGGTCACGCCGGGCGCGTTCGGGGCGGTGGGCGAGCGGAATGCGGCCACCCTGACCAATGTCGCATACCAGCCGTACTTCATGTCGGAGGGAGGGGTGCCGACCTTGGAGATGCAGGTGCTCGTGCCCTTGCAGGAGCCGACGGAGATGGCACACAACATTGTGACCGCCTGCGAGGAATTGGCCACTGACTATGAGGTGCAGGCCCAAGCCGCGTATGGCCGGGGGCTCGATCCCTTCGTGATGACGCGCGCCCTGGCTACGTTCCAGAGGACCCTGCTGAGCGGGAATGCGCCATGGGACTACTGGCAGCGCGGGGCGACTGTGCCCCCCGCGGTGGAACGCGGTGCGGTGATCTTCGGCGCCGAGGGGTTGGATTGTGCCCGTTGCCACACGCCCCCGATGTTCACCTCACATGGCTTCGCCAACAATGGCCTCGACCTGGTATCCGTCGATCCAGGCCGGTGGCGCCTCACGGGGGAACCCGCCGACAGTGGGGCCTTCAAGATTCCCACCCTCCGCAACATCGGTTTCACCGCTCCCTATATGCACGATGGCCGGTTCCAGGACCTTGGGGACGTATTGGATCACTACG
>NYTZ01000001.1 GCA_002683735.1 Flavobacteriales bacterium | reverse complement strand
CCTCCTCCGGCGCCTGCCGCGCATGGCGGTCCTGTCGCGGTTCCTGCAAAAGGAACTCTGGGGCCGACTCGGTCCCCGCAATGGCGTCATCCTGTTGGCTGGCCTAATCGGTATGGCCGCTGGGCTCCTGGCCGTCCTGCTCAAAAATGGAGTGGGCTGGCTCCGGTCCCTCCCGAAATTGGCCGGCGCCGCAGGCACTGAGGAGTTGCTCTTTGTCTTGCCGACGATTGGCCTCATCCTCACGCATCTGCTGGTGAAAAACGCCTTTGGAGGGCGCCACCCCGGACCGGGCATCCCCTCGACCCTGCACGCCCTCTCCCGTATGCGGGCCAGGTTGTCCCGCATGTCCATGGTCAGCCCAGCGGCCTCCTCCTTGCTCACTGTGGGTTTCGGAGGCAGTGCGGGATTGGAGGCGCCAGCCGTGCAAGGCAGTGCAGCCATTGCCTCCGAGGTGGCAGAGCGCTTCAAACTCGATTACCGTTACCGCTTGGTGCTCATCGGCTGTGCCGCCACCGCCTCCCTTGCGGCCATGTTCAAGGCGCCGCTGGCCGCAATCGTGTTCGCCGTAGAGGTCATCATGATCGACCTCACCACTGCGAGTCTTGTGCCCTTGCTGGTGGCGTCGCTTTCCGCGTTGCTCACCACCACCCTCTTCATCGACCCTGAGGAATTGATGCGGGCCGGCCGAGATCTGCCTGCGTGGGACGGCACCATTCTGGCCTATCTGCCCTTCGCGGTGCTGTGCGGACTGGCATCGGTGTGGTTCAGCGAAGTCTACCGCGTGACAGGGGGATTGGTCAAGCGCTTCCGTCACCCGCTGGCCCGCATCCTCCTCGCCGGCGCGACCATAGGCGGGGTGCTGGTGCTCTTCCCCTCGCTCTATGGAGAAGGATTCGAGCTGATCAATGAGCTGCTTCGCGGCCGCTACGGAGACCTCGACCCCGAGGGAAGGGCCGAGATTCTGCCCGGTACCACAGGCCGCATCCTGCTGGTGATGGCCATCCTGTGGGCTTGCAAGCCAGCGCTGACCGGCCTGACCGTTGGCGCTGGCGGAGTCGGTGGCATCTTCGCGCCCGCGCTGGTCAGCGGCGCCCTCCTCGGCGGCATCTTCCTGTTCACCACCGACATTGTCTTTCCCAGTTGGCACCTGATCGGAGGCCACTTCGTACTCGCCGGCATGGCAGGCCTCATGGCCGGCATCCTCCGTGCCCCCCTGACCGCCATCTTTCTGGCGGCGGAAGCCAGCGGGGGTTATGACCTCTTCATTCCCCTCATGCTGACGAGCGCCATCGCATTTCAAGTGGCGCGCATCATCAGGCCCAACAGCGTCTACACGCAGGAACTCGCCGACCGCGGTGAGCTGATCACCCACGACAAGGACAAAGCCGTGTTGACCCTCATGAAATTGGGGGACCAGATCGAAACCGACTTCGATGCCGTAAGGGCCGAATGGACGCTGGGACAACTAGTGGGGACCGTTTCCCGGAGCCGGCGCAACATCCACCCCGTGGTCAATGGCAACGGCAAATTGCTCGGCATTGTGCCGCTGGAGGAAATCCGCAGCGTGATGTTCGACCAGTCGCGGTACGAAAGCCTCACCGTCCACGACCTTATGGTGGTGCCCCCCGCCACGTTGGACTGGGCCGATGCGATGGACACCGTCATGGAGAAATTCGACCGGACGCAGGCTTGGAACCTGCCCGTCATCCGGGACGGCTGTTACGTGGGTTTCGTCAGCCGATCCAAGCTGTTCGGGGCCTACCGATCCTGGCTCCAAGAGGTGTCGGACGACTGAGTCCGTCCCCCTGTTCGCGTGTTCCGGTTCGAGCAGGGCGCTGAGGTTCAGCGGCCGGTCACCACGAGCCGGAAGACCTTGCGACGGCCCTCGGCTTGGAGCTCGAGCAAATGCACCCCAGGGGTCAACCCGTTGAGTTGAGTGCGGCGACCGCCCTCACCGGGCATTGGAATCTGGCGTTCCAAGCGTCCTGCGGCATCGCGCAAAAGCAACATGGCGCCCTGACCCATCCACCATGCGTCTACCGTAAAATGGCCCTCGCTGGGGTTCGGAAAGGCATTCAACCCGAATGCCAACGCCGGATCGGCCTCATCGAGGCTCACCACATTGCCCAAGGAGTCCACGCCGTAGATGTTGATGTCGTCAAGGAAGACGTTGTTGCCGCCCTTGGATTCAAATTCAAAGCGGATGCGCAGATTGGGAACCAAGTAGACGGAATTGTCCACCTCTTCGATGTGTCCTGCCCATTCGGCCGTTCCGGAGGGATAGAAATTGCCCCCGTGGTCCGGTGCGGTGGCCAAGTCGATCAGGCCCCGGTGGAATTGACGCGTGTTCCAAGTTTGACCACAATCCTTGCTCACCTGAAGTTTGAGCCGGTCATCCGTCTCTCCCGTCGTCCGGTGACTGTAGGCGTATTTGTATCCGATATACAGGGCGGCCAAACCATCCGCATCATAGGTGGACGACGTGACCCGGGTGATCTCTCCCCCTTCGTTCTGGCGGTTGCGCACATACAAGGACCGTGCACCGGAATAGCCCGTGGTCTGGCGGATTTGCCAGGGCTGGCCTGAAAGCGTCTGCACGGACCACAGGCCTTCACTCCATGTGCCCACCTCCGGCTCGAAGCTGTCCTCAAGCACGGCCGGAAGCACCCCCTGTCCGAGCACCGTGATGGTGACTGGGGATGTAGATGTGACTGAACCAGTGGCGTTGGACACCGTCAAGTACACCTCGAATTCGCCCGCCTCCTGAAACGCGTGAGCGGGGTTCTGGTATACGGTGTCGACATCCCCCGTCAGCACAGTCCCATCTCCGAAGTCCCAGCTCCAACCGGTCACCCCGAAGAAGCTTTCGTCGGTGAACTGAACTTCTTCTCCGATGCAGACCTCCAAACGGTCCACACTGAATTCCGCCTTACAGAGCAATTCTTCTTCGAAAACGCCGGTGTCTTCGAGGTTTTGTGGTGTCCACAACTGGTTGCGGTCTGCGGTGCTGCTGTTCAGGGCTGCCCGCATTCGGGCCCGTTGCCCTTGCGTGTACATGCGGCTGCAGTAGCTGTATTCCATGTAGTTCTGGACGTTGTCAAGGGATCCACAGGTGGTGCGCTCCAAGTCGCAGAACCCAACCGGGCTGCCCAAGCAGAGCGGCGTGTCCTCCACCCCATCATCCACGTCGCAGTTGTCCGGCTCATTGGGATTGTTCGAGCTGCCCCAGGTGTGCGGCAGGTTGAGCCAGTGCCCACATTCATGGGTCAGGGTCCGGCTGCGGTAAGGGTTTCCCGTCCCAATGCTGCCCACGTATTCGTGCTTGAGCACGATTCCATCCGTGCCTGCGCCCCAGTTGCTCGGGTAGTTCGTGTACCCGGCTGCACCGCCAGCTTCTGCCGCCACATATACGTTCATGTAGCTCTCCCTCGGCCAATTGACGAGCTGCTTCATCTCGTTGTTGCCCACGTAAGTCAGTTCGTTTTCGACGCGGTTGATGCCCGAGTGGCAGTTGCCCTGCGGGTCGCGCTTGGCCAGTCGGAACTCCACGTCGATGTCTGCTGCCACGTCCACGAAGCCCGCCACGATTTGCGCCGTGTCCGAATTCAGCTTGCGGAAATCCCGGTTTAGGATGTCCATCGCATCGTAAATCTGATCGGCAGAGATGTTCTCAGGACCGTTGTCGTGGATCACGTGGAAGACAACCGGAATCACGTACAGCTCATTGTCCTGCCGTCCGCGAGATAGCAAGTCCTGCGCCGCGCTGCGCAGTCCGGCCTCCTCCCCCTCGCGGGCCTCGCGGGCACCGGGGTGCGCCGCATCAAACGCGTCTTGGGCTTCGGCATGACCGCAGGGCCATACATCCTGGGCTTGGGCGCCCAGCGCTGTCATCATCAGCAGGAAGGTGGCCAAGGCGGCCAAATGGAGGAAATAATGCTTCATCATGTGCAGGGCGGACAATTTACCGCCGCCAGCAGGGGTGAGCCAAAACCTAGGCAACGAATGGGCCTCCTGAGGGAACAACCGTTGGACGGTACTTTCGTTGCATGGACAGACGCATCCTCCTCGCCGCCCGCGCCGCCCTGATTTGCCTGGGCCTTTGCGGCCTTCAGACTGTGACCACGGGCTGCGCCGGATCTACCACCGGACCCGTGCCGTCAGAAAACGGCCAGCCCGGCGGGGGCATTGCTCGGGATGTCAGTGTCACCGAACTGAAAGGCATGCTCGCCAGCAGACCCGACATGCTGCTCCTCGATGTCCGAACCGACAAGGAATGGAAGAAGGGGCACCTGCCTGGCGCCGCCTTCCTCGATTTTCTTGAGGACGACTTCCCCTCCACGGCGATGACCTTGCCCAAGGACCAGCCGATTGCGCTGTACTGTGCCGCTGGCGGCCGGAGTGAAGATGCCATGAAGCGCCTGGCCAAGGCCGGTTTCACCGAACTCTACAACCTGCGTGGCGGGTTCTACGCTTGGGAGGATGCCGGAGAAGCCGTATCGATGGACGCCCCGGTGGCTCTGCCAACAGCAGAGTGATTCAATCGGCCTGACGGTCGAAAAGGGCAAACCGCATTTCGGCCACCCCAGGAAGGGGGTCGCGGCGCATAGCGTGCACCACTTCAAGGGAATACGCCCCGGCCAACGGGAACGCCACCCCGCGCTTGTAGCCGATGCGATGGTCAATCCAGCGTCCGCCTTCTCCGTACCATTCCCCGGTCGCGGCCGCCAGCGGACACTCCAAAGTGTCGGTCAAGGTCCGGCCATTTGGATATTGGAGCTTCACAAACAGATACAGGTTCGAGAAAGGGTAGTCTGAACTGTGGCGAAATCCGAATTGAAGATCGTGCCGGTGCTCGGGGTGTTCCACCTCAAAAAACAGGCGCACGGTGTCTTGGGCCGACCAGCCCGCCGGATCGAGATTGGCCGCGTCCACGGCCACCGGACCCGGACCGCAACCCGCCACCACCAAAATCAGGCCCGCAACGCATGTCCCCCAATGGATGCATCTCATCAGGATTGGGGTTTTGCGTTGCCAGAGCCTCCGCGAGGCTTGCGGCGTTTCTTTCGGCGCTTGGCACCGCCGTCTTGGCCTCCCCCATCCGATGGGTTCCCGCCACCTTGGGACTTGGGCGCATCGCCGCCGCGGCGTGAACCGCCCTTTTGGTTTCCGACGGAACCCCGATTGCGCCCCTTGCGGCGGCGTTGGCCACCCCCAGCGCGATCAAAACGCTTCAGGTCATCCTGCCCGACCACATCGCCGAACAAGGCGTCCTCCGGGGCCGCCGCCGCTACNACGGCAAAACCGTGGAAGTCGTCGGGCTTTTCCCCGCGCTCGTTCATGGCCATGATTTCACGGACACCCTCCAACTCAATCGCTACAGGAGAAGCCCCGGGCTCATCGAAATACTGGAACCACATCTTGCCTCCGAAGATGTCCGTCTTGAAATGGCCGGCTTTGCCCTTCCGGGTGTGGAGTTTCGTGCTCGGCGGCGGAAACTTCGCCGCCGCCTCCTTGTACTGGTCGAGCTCGAAGTTGAGGCAACACTTGAGCTTGCCGCATTGGCCAGCCAGCTTCTGCGGATTGAGCGACAATTGCTGGTAGCGCGCCGCACCCGTCGAGACGCTCCGGAAATCCGTCAGCCAAGTCGAGCAGCAGAGTTCACGGCCGCAAATGCCGATGCCGCCCAGCCTTGCGGATTCCTGTCGGGCACCGATTTGGCGCATCTCCACCTTGACTTTGAAAGCCCCGGCCAAAGCGCGGACCAGTTCCCTGAAATCCACCCGCTGCTCTGCCGTGTAGTAGAAGGTGCACTTGGTGCCGTCTCCCTGAAACTCGACGTCGCCGAGCTTCATTTCCAACCGGTGTTCTGCGATGATACTCCGAGCCTCGAATAAGGTGCTGTTTTCGCGTTCCTTGGCGGCTTGCCAGGTGGTGATGTCCTCCATCGTCGCCTTGCGGACGACGCGTTTGATTTCGTGNGTNTCCTTGACGCCCTTGGATTTCATCTGAGAGCGAACGAGCTCACCAGTCAAGGAAACGATGCCCATGTCCTCGCCGGGATTGGCGTCCACCACCGCCACNTCGCCCGTTTGAACGCGGCGACCCTGACCGATGCGGAAGTACCCTTTTCGGTTGCGCTTGAACCGGATTTCGACGATGTTAAATGCCCGCTGGCCTTCGGGAATGGGCACCCCCTCCAACCAGTCAAATACGGTCATGGTGTCGCAGCCACAAGTGCCGCAATTGCCATTGGACCGACAGCCCCGTGGTTTTCCGTCTTCTCCCTTGCTACATGATGCACAGCCCATCGTTCCAGTTCCTCAAGTCGTCCCCAGGACATACCGGCGGACACATCCTAAGATAGGGCCGAGCATGGCCGGCTTATTTGGGCCGGCGAAGAAGTTCCATCATCCGCATGCTCAAATCGAGAAAAACCGTCCGCCCGTAGACGTTGCCGGCCACTTCCCGGGCCGCCCGCTCAAGGATGGACTGCATATCGACCACGTTTCCGTGGTGGATGAACGCGGCAAACTTGCGCGCAAACCCGGCTTCGGCGGCACGCAAACGGACGGCAGCCTTGGCGCCGTAATTGCCCACGATGCACTGGCGCACCATGTGGAGGGCATAAGCGAGGAATTGTTTCTGCGGCTCCCGCCCGAGGTCGTGGAACCGGTCTGCCAAGGCCGCCGCCTTGCGTCCGTCCTGGGCATAACACGTCCGCATCCACTCCACGAACATGTCGAACTCGGCCGCTGCATCCGTTTGCATCAGGCGCCGCGCTTCCGCCAGGTCCCCATCGCACAATGACACGGCATCGGCAATGGCCTCCTCGGCTCCCCCTTCCGCTTCAAGCTGGCGGCGCACCGCCTCGGCAGGAATGGGCGGAACCGAGATGATCTGGGTGCGCGACAAGATGGTCGCCAGCAGCGCTTCGGTGTTGTCGGCGAGCAAAACGAACAAGGTCTTCTTGGGCGGCTCCTCCAAGAGCTTGAGCAGCTTGTTAGCGGTGTCCACCCGCATAAACTGCGCACCGTAAATCACCTGAACCTTCCAGCCCCCTGCATGGGCCGTCAGGGAGAGGCGGCGCTGGATGTCTTGCGCCTCATGGACGGAGATGTAAGGCTGTTTGTTGCCGAGGGCCATCCGCTCCCGCAGGTCGTGCATGTCCACGTGGGGACCCTTTTCAGTCAGAATCTCACGCCAGACATCGAATTGGTCGCTGCTGAGCGCCTTGTCCTTTCCAGCCGGCTTGGCCACGGGGAAGGTAAAATGGAGGTCCGGGTGCTGAAGCTGATCGTGCTGCAGGCAGGACGGACAAGTGCCACATGAGGCGGCGTTGCTCTGTTGGCAATGCAACTGTTTGGCGAGGGCCAAGGTGAGGGCCAACCCCCCGCGACCGGGGACTCCGGTCAACAGCAGCGCATGGGCGAGGCTGCCTTCTTCGGCGTGCCGGGCCAACCGCGTGGCCAATGCTTCTTGGCCAATGGCCACCCGATGCGCTCCCATGCCCCGAAGATAGCCGCCATCATGTGGCGGGGCGCCACCGCAAACCGACCCGCAAGTCGCGTCCCGCTGCACTGATACCGGAGGCGAAGACCTTGTAGTGGCGGTCCAGCGCATTGTGCATGCCCATACTCAAGGTGGTCCGCTTCGTGAGGCGGGCATCGAGGTGGAGTCCCAAGGTCCACCACGACGGAGTTCCTTCTGGTGTGGCCTCTGCAAGGTTGTCCGTCGACCCCGGTCCGTAATCTTCCAGCCGCTTCCAAGCACTCCAACGCAAATGGGTGTTTAGCGTGAGCCAAGTCCAGCTGCGTGCCGCCGTACACCCACCAAACGCTGGCGGGATGTGCGACAATGGACGGCCTTCGGCATCGCGGCCACGGGTCACGTTGTAGGTGGCCCGGAACCGCCATTCGCTCTCGGTCTGGAATTGGACTTGACCCTGCAACCCCACGATGTAAGCCCGCCCTATGTTGGCGTTGACTTGGATTAAATTGGTGTCTCCTTCCACCACCAAGGTGGACTGAACGGTGCCATCCGTGAGGTGGATCACCGTGTCGACCGCCTGCACCGCATCGCGGAGGGACGTGGCAAAAGCCGACCACTGGGTGCGCACCCGGCTGTTGGCGGAACGCCAATGCCCCCCGACTTCAGCACTAAACAGTCGCTCCGGACGCAAGTTGTCCGCCGGAATGACCACGAAGCTGTCCTTGGCCCTGACTTTGCCCACATCGTCGACATTGGGATTCCGGAAGGCGGTAGCCAATTGGCCATGGACCCCCACCCGGCTGTTCCACTGCCAACGCACCGTGCCACTTCCCGTCAACGATCCGCGGTCGTATCCCACCTGGTCAAAGGGCAGCTGCAGGCCCGGCTGATCTTCGAATCGGGCTTCCAACCAGCCCTGCTGGGCACGGGCCGCGACCTCGTAAAACCAGTTCCTTTGCCGGCGCGAGGCCGCTCCATATGCCGAAATGGACCCCATGGTCGCGCCGCCGTTGGGGTAGCGTGTCAACACAGGAGACTCCACCCTCAAACCATCTGCACGACGCTCCATCCACGCCTCTGACGAGACGCGGTGGTGGTCCCAATGGCCACCATAAGCCACATTCCACGGACCCAATCGGTGGTCGATGTCCAATTGAAAGCTGGCCACATCCACCCCTTCGATCTGCACTTCGCGGTCTTCCGCCCCGAACCGCGCCTTGAGCCGGCTCTCTTCGATCCGCTGCCATGCGGAGGTCAGCGTCACATGGCCCAATCCCCGCACCGGCGAGCGGAACCGCAGCGCAGCCAGGGTTCGGTCTTGGGGGCCGTAGTCCCATTCTGCCCACTTCGGTCCGCCGTCCAACGCGGCGTCGTTGAGCCGGTCAAATCGAGGGACATGGGAGCTCGTGCTGTGCTGCAGGTTGAGTTCNAGGTGGCGCTCTAACCGGCCGAACCGGACTTTCTGAACCACATCGGTCTGGTGGTATCCCGTGCCCGGCTGGAGGTGTCCCACCCGATTGGTGTCGACTCCATCGACATAAGCCCCCGTAGCCCCATCCATCCGAACTACCCAAGGAACCCGGCCCCAATCCTCATACCCATGTGGGCGCCAGCGCCCCATCCTCAGATCGCCGAACCGGCGATGGGTAACCGACGTAAAAGACGCCCACCGACCGCGGGTCACCTCCGCATCTGCGTGCAAGGTGGGGGACCTGGACGCCGAGGAAAAGGCGGTCTGCGCGCGGGCCCGGGCCCCGTCCTGCCAACGGGGGGAGCGCGTGCGATAGTGGATCACGCCACCGAGGGCATCGCTCCCGTATTGAACCGAACCTGCGCCATGGCGGACCTCGGTCGAACGAATGGCGAAGGGATCCACGGTGAGCGCGTTTTGCAGGTGGCCACTGCGGTAAATGGCGTTGTTGAGCCGGACCCCATCGACAACCAACAGGATGCGGTTGGCCTCGAAGCCCCGCAGGATGGGAGAACCGCCGCCTTGCTGGCTCTGCTGGACCACCCCCTGACCCGAGTTCCAGAGCAGTGTCGCCGCGTTGGAAGGCACCTCCCGCGCGATCGTACTCGCCGACAAGTGGCTCACGGTGGTCGCCCCCATGGTGGTCCGCGTCGGCTCGGCCACGGCCACCACCACCTCGGCGATGTTCACCGATTCCGGGGCGAGCTGGACTTCCATATCGAGGGCTTCGGCCGGCATGGCCATGGACCGCGTCCCGAACCCCAGGCTGCGGATTTCCAAAGTGTCGCCTTGGCGAATCAGGCTGTCCAATTCGAGCCGCCCTTCCATGTCGGTCATGCGGGCCGTGCCCACGTTGTTCTGGATGACCGCTGCAGGTACGGGGTTGCCTGCTTCATCGCGGACTTCAATCACTTGCGCCCCTGCGGTCCCCACCATCAGGAATGCCAGCAACCCCACGACGCTGCGCCGCGCTTCAGTCCGCCAGGACAGTGCGCAACACGGCCCAAGACTTGAGGGGCCGTGGGGTGGACAAATGGAGTTGCAGGTAGTGCACATGGTGGAGCACAAGCTGATTTCGGACATCGGCAGGAAGCGATTGGGTCCTCACCTCATCAATTTTCGTGCCTTGAATGCGAAGAAAGGCGGTTGCCTCCGAAGGGGAAAGGAAGTCATCGCCAATGGGCGGTCCGTGTTCCCATTCCGCCGTGGCCAAATTGAACCTGCCCATTCCGATGGGCGGCACTTCCGGCGCATCGGGCTTCAAGCCTTGAACCTGCACCGCCTCCACTAGGAATGCAAGGTGCAGTCTTGCGCAACTTGGCTCCGTCTCCAACGCCACTGCCGTGCGCCATAGGGCGTCAAACAACGCGGGGTGCGGGGCCTCGGACTCCACCGACTTGAGCGCCCATTCCGCGAGGAACATTGCCACAGCGCTGCGCGGCACCTCCATGAGCGTGCGCTCCTGGGGCAACGGGCGTTCGGCACGGTCGAATTTGTAAAGGTCCCCCTTCATGACCCGGAGCCCCACCAACTCGAGCAGGGACAACGGCGCATGCAGGTTTCTTCCGCGGCGGGCGCCTTTGGTCCCTTCCCGAACCAAGCAACCCACCACCCCGTATTCGCGGGTGAAGACGCGCAGGATGGCCACTCCATCCTTGTGGCGGACGGTGGCCAGGGCAATCGCCCGGTCTCGGGGGTCTTCCTGAGGTGTCAATCCTCGTCGCCCTCGGGTTCGAACAGGTTGCCGATCAGGTCCCCGAAAGTGATGTCGCTGCCCACCACGGACTGGCCGATTTCGTTGTAGGCAGCCAAACCGTGCAACACGAACTCCATGCTGGCCAGGGCCTCCTCGCCTTCCACACCGGGGCAGTACTTCTCGACCACGTTGCGCAGCCCGGCGACGGCATCCAGCGATGCCGCATACTCCGCATCGGTTTGGTCACGAAGGACGGACAAGTCGTGGCGGTTGAACCAGGCCACGATGGACTGGTAAGGATCCTCCACCTTGCCGCGCTTGACGGATTCGAGGTCCGGAAAGACCGTCGGAAATTCCCGGCGGATGGCCTTGCTGACCAAGGCCAACGCTACTCCAGCAGCACCCTCCTGCTCCCCTTCATAAACAAGCTCCACCTTGCCGTTGACCGCCGGCACCACAGCCAACAGGTCCGTGACCCGGATGGTGGTGCGGTCCGATCCATTCCGCAAGGCGCGCAACTCCCCAGCTGCCACCAGTTGCTCTAGCGCGCTGATCGGCAATCGGGCCGAAACGCCGCTCTTCTCGTCGATGTATTCGCTGTCTCGGGCTTCGAACGCGATGCGTTCCAATACGCGGCGCACCACCGCGGGCACGTGCACGCGTTCCGATTGACCGGGTTGCCAAGTGGCCTCCTGGTCCGTGATGGACATCGCGTCTTCGAGGGATGCAGGGTAGTGGGTCAAAATCTGGCTCTGGATGCGGTCCTTGAGCGGGGTGATGATGGCGCCGCGGTTTGTGTAGTCTTCCGGATTGGCGGTGAATACGAACTGGATGTCGAGGTCGAGCCGCATCTGGAAACCCCGGATCTGGATGTCACCCTCCTGGAGGATGTTGAACAGCGCCA
>NYTZ01000129.1 GCA_002683735.1 Flavobacteriales bacterium | reverse complement strand
AAGCTGTACTTCGGGTTCAGATTGGAATCGATGTTCAGCTTCTTGAGCCCCGGAATCACAAACGGATTCTTGATGGGCGCCTCAGCAGTGTCCATGGGCATCTGAACCGAACGGTTCCGCACGGCTGCATTGTGCGAGGTGGGCAACTTCACAGTGTAAGGGGAAGTCCCTGCCGCAGGTTGCTCCATGATGATCGAGTACTCCAAGCGGGCCTCCTTGCCGAGTTCCTTGCCAATGGCCTTGCGAAGCAGGTCCACATAATGCTCCTCCAACCACTCATAAAAGAATTGGGAGGGGACCTGAATCGTCAGAACGGAAGCCTCCAGCTTGACCGATTTAATCGGAATGAACCATGTTTTGAAAGCCTGAGCGCTGACGTTGTCTTCAATGAAGGAGAGGCAATTTGCCCAGACGCTTTCGTGATTGAGGTTCATCAGTTGTGAGTTGAGAAGGTGTGTTTCACGACGGATCTCCATCCGTTGTGCTCCCCAGTGGGGAGGGGGCAAATATTCCCGTGAACCTTGATAAAAAAAAGGCCTAGCCCTCTTGATTTTCTCGAAAGTTCATTTCCCCACATCAAGTCGATGATCGCCATTCACATTCCGTCTAAACGCGAACCCCGTTGAACGATTTAGAATCTCCATTCATCTCAATTCGACAGTGATCTTCGAAGTGAGCTATGTACGGTCGAAACTCCTCTCATTTGCGATTTGTCGCCCGCGCAACAGCATCGAACCAATCTCCAGCAATGGAAGACCACATCCGCTGTTGTGCGCAATCTGACCATGCCCTCCGGGTCGCTGACGTCAAAGCTGAGACAAGGGCGCTTTCCATGTCCTTGCGGTCATAGAGCCAGTCCTTGGGAAAGTGGTCCGGGTAGGCCAATTCACGTGGCGCCACCACTTCCAAGCCGAGTGCAGCGGACTCCAAGACACTGATGCCATAGAAATCGTGATGGGCCGTCACCAAAGCCACATCGCAAGAAGCCAGCAGGTCGAGGTAGTCACATCGAGATGGCGCATGCCCCCAATGGACAATGACATCTTCGAATTCCGACCGCATCACATTGAAGGCCTGCGGTTGGAATTGAAAAGCTTCGCCCATGACGGCCAATCGAAACGGGACACTCCGGTCCCGGGCCGATCGCAGCAGATTCAAAAACGCAGCCGGCCCCTTGTCGTGCTCCCAGCGGTGGTTCCATGCAATCACCGGAGGTCCGTCTTCGAATCGCCCGTTTGGTCGAGGCTCAAGGACATCCGCTTCCAGCCCAATTGGCAAGACCTCCGATTTGGACTTGATCTTCAGCTCAGGTTGCAGCGGACGGGGAGAAGGCAACTGCCGCAGAAATGACGGAATGGCATCCAAAAAAACCCTGCGGTGGTACTCCGAATTGAACCAGACCACCTCCGCCAACAAGGCAGAGGTCAAGTTCAGAAATGCGTAATGCCGATCCCATGTCTCCGACGGTCGCTCCGGATGATCGGGAAAGGTCAACTGATTCTCATGGAAGTACAGGGCAATCGGCACGCCCCTCAGCTCAGGAGGCAATGCCGCGCGAAACTGCCCCACATCCAGCATGTCCGTGACCAGGAACAGGTCCACGGGAGCGTTGAGCATGCCGGACGCCTTCATTCGCTCTACCATCGTCAGAGCGGCCGAATGCATGCGCCACTTCCAATGCCGTCCAGGCAAGCTGGCCACCTCCACGGTCCAAGCTTTGCCCCGCTCCTGACTGGCTACGGGCAGATGCCTTTCCACACCGCGCTCCCCAAGGGCATGGCTTCCGGCCGAATAAGGATTGACAAGAATCAAACGGGGCACGACCTCAATTTAGTCGCGGTCTTCTTCAACCCTGCAACAGCCTCGAACCCTTTGCCACCAGCTGCAAACGGGCCGATCGAAAACCACCTCCAAATCCGGCTGTCCGGCATCAATCCATGCGCTCCACCACAAGGACGCCACCCCATGAATCGCCGAACGCCATTGTCGCTCCACCATCCCATCCAGCCTGGCGTGGTAAACATCGCACCACGGTCGAACCCGTTGGACTTGCACGGCACGGCCCCGCTCTTCCCGAACCACGAGGTCCCCGGTCCATTCCTCCACCAATGCCGCCTCGATGGACAACACGCTGTCCACCGCAACATGGCTCTCACGGACGGTGTGCCAGGCCCAACGGCCCACATTCGGGATGTATTCAGGAGCCGAAACGCCCAAGAAATATTGCTTGCCATACAACTCTGGAAGTCGGGTCTCCCACAATCCGTGAATGCCCGTTTGGCCCGTCATCTGGCCGTTATAGTTCATCGTGGTATGCAACGGGACATGGGCATCGCCTACGTAATGACCGAGGTCCGCTCCCCACCGAAGAATGCCCACTCGGTCGCCCTCATGCATCGCCTCCACCAACCTATGGTAGGTCCATTTGATGTTCCACGGCAATACCCCATACGCCCACAGGGTGTCTTCCGAGCACGCTGCGCAGGCTTCCGTCCAATTCGGATGNAGCCCCAAGGAGTCCAAGCAGGACAAGGCTGGCGCATCCAGGTCGAGGTAGTGCTTCGGGGCCTCATTTTGGACCATGCGCTTCCGCTTATCGGCATCCACGGCATGGGTGCTCAACCATTCAATCTCGGAAGCCATCCATGGCCCCAAAGGTTCTGGCAGAGCGGCGACTGCCGCACGATTCAAGTGCCGATGAACGAAAAAACCCCAGCCCTGAAGCCCGAGTGACAGGACAAACCATCCGAAAAGGACCAGCCGGGAGCGCAGGCTCAAGAAAGCGTGCCGTCCTCCTGGACCCGGCGGGAATCCACCAAGGCCCCGTCATGCAACACGGGCACCATATTGACCGTGTTTGGGGTCAAGCAATACTTGATGTCTTCGCTCAGGTTCAAATTGCGCAGGCGCCTGCGGTGGGAAGAGGCTTTCAAAAAAGAGAAGATGTTGCCACGCACCCCAAGGAACAAGTGCTTAGCGGCAATGGTGCTGTCCTCGATGCTCTTGTAACGGGCGATGTCAATCAGGCGGTCTGCGATGGCACCGGCACAAATGGTGTCCTCCAGGTTGAACTTGTCCTTCCATCCGGAACACAGCAACAACACGTGTCCAGGTTGCTGCATCAGCCAGGTCGAGATGGCGTCAAGGTTGTTGATGCTGCCGATGGCCACTTGGGGCATGTCTTGGGCCATGGCCACGGCCTTGGTTCCATTGGTGGTGGTCAAAGCCACCGTCTTGCCCACCAGCGCTTCGGTCAAATAGGACCGAGGTGAATTCCCAAAATCAAACCCCTCCACAATCTGGCCATTGCGCTCCGCTGCAGCAATGCAGCCTTGCTGTTGCAATTCACGGGCTTGCTCCACAGTTGGAACGGGAATGATCTTGTCCACCCCATTGGCCAAGCCAGTACAGATGGCGCTCGTCGCACGCAGCACATCGATGACCACACACGTGTGGAACTCATCCTTGTAAAGTTCGAACTGCATTGGGGAAAAGCACACCTCAACGCGCCGTTCAGCGCGCTCAGGATGAGAAGAAGAAGCAGTCTCAGACATGATCAAGCAAAGGGCAGTTTGACGACCGTAGCCGCGATTTCCTTGTTGCGGATGGCCACTTTGATGGACGCGCCCACGGCCGCGTGTCCAGCAGCCACATACCCCATTCCAATGGCTTCACCCAGGGTTGGACTCTGGGTGCCGCTCGTCACTTCCCCGATGGCTTGACCTTCGGCTGAAAGAAGGGCATAACCCTGACGGGGAATGCCCCGTTCCGTCAACTTGAAGCCGACCAGCTTGCGACTTGGGCCTTGCACTTTTTGCTCGACCAATGCCGATTTGCCACGGAAATCAGTCTTCCAACCCACCGTCCAATTCAGACCTGCCTCGACCGGGGTGTGCTCCGCATCAATGTCGTTTCCATGCAAGCAATATCCCTTTTCGAGGCGCAGGGTGTCGCGCGCACCAAGACCACAAGGTTGCAGACCTGAGGCTTCACCAGCCTCCATGAGGATGGACCAAATCATGGACGCCTTGTCCGCAGGGACATACAACTCAAAACCGCGTTCGCCGGTGTAGCCTGTGGCACCAATGAGCACCGGCACGCCACATAGGGTCGCCTCCTGATGACAGTAATAGGCCAGGTCCCGCAGATCCACCCCGACCGCGCGCATCACATCATCACTCTTGGGGCCTTGCAGGGCGAGCAACGCAGTTTGCTCGCTGGCATCCTGCATGTGAACATCGCCTTTGAGCTCGCTTTTAAACAAGGCGACCACCTCGGCCCGATTCGCTGCGTTCACCACCAGGAGGTAGCGGTCCGCAAAACCATAAACCAACAGGTCTTCGATGATGCCACCAGCCGTATTGAGGAGGCAGGTATACAGTGCCCGGCCCGGGGCTGCCTTGCCGATGTCTCCAGCCAGTTGGGATTGCAGAAAGGCAGCAGCATCCGATCCGGTGAA
Organism: Flavobacteriales bacterium; assembly: GCA_002683735.1. Next base: position 2,882 of record NYTZ01000129.1, on the reverse strand, counting down.
CCAGAGTTCTCCCATGTGGCTCACGTCAAACAGCCCCACATTCTCGCGCACGGCCGCATGCTCCACACGCAAACCAGCATACTGTACCGGCATTTCATAACCGGCAAAGGGGACCATTTTTCCGCCCGCAGCGACGTGGACGTCGTGCAAAGGTGTTCTGAGCAAGGATTCAACCGCTTCCATGAGGCTAAAGTAGCCGGGCACGTGCCCGTGAATGCGCCATTCCCTCCAGATTTATCCCCGCCTTTGTCCTCGTGTGCCGACATTGCGTTTGTGCAACGAGACGTCATCCTCGCAGACAGGGCCACCACGGCCATAGAGCGCATCATCCGCCAACTCCAAGGCGCTTCCCTGATCGGTGCGGAACGGGCGAAGGACGAGATTGTGAACCGAATCCGGGGACTGGCATCCAATGCCATGCCCGCCGATGCGCGTAAGGCGCGTTTTGAGGCCATTGCCGATGACATCTGGAGCGTCCTTGCGCACAATCACCGTATCTATTACTTGGTGGAAGCCGAAAGGGTGGTGGTGCTCGATGTCATTCTAGACGCGGAAATCCACTCGGTGGAAGCGGAATGATCCAGCGGCTGGCCTCCGGCCCGCAATGCAGCAGCAAGTCCATCACGGACAATTCCCCAAAATCCACCCCGCTTCGTCCTGTCCAGATGTGGGGCCACGGCCGCAATGCACGGTCGGATTGGGCTTTCCACCTCGCGTCGTTCGCTTCGTGAGTGAATTCTGAACGGTCCACAGAATCCGCCTCGCCATGTTGAGGAACCTGGCACTTCAGCCATTCGGCAGACCAACGCAGGGTCTCCTGGTTCCATTCTCCCAAAGATTTCGGCCCGCGGCGAAACAAGACCTCCAATTCTGGCGCCATCTCCTCGAAATAAGGCGCCGCACCATACGCCGTCCTCACGGCCCGCCACAGCTTGTCTGCATCGGCAACCACCCGCGACGTTTCCGCTTGCGGCCGCGGCATGCCTCCGCGACGCTCCACAGGAATGGTCAATGATGCGGGACCCGAAGCCGTGGCGAGTATGATGCGGTTTCGGAAGGTCCGTTTGGGATAGTGTTCCCCGATGTCCAAACGCGCACCTTCGGCCAGACTCGCACACCACCAGTGCACTGGTGGAAAGGGCCGAAGGGGGAGAAGGATATCGGGCAAACGCTCAGCGCACCAGCTTGAACATGCGGTCCCAACGAATGCCGGACTCGCCATGCTGGGCCTCGTTCATCTTGCTGAACCAAGTGAAGGCCGCCCGGCCAACCACGTGATCCTCGGGCACAAACCCCCAATACCGGCTGTCCGCCGAACTGTGGCGGTTGTCGCCCATCATCCAGTAGTAGCCCTGCTCGAACGTGTATTCGCTGACGGCCTCTCCATCGATGTAGACGGCATCTCCTTCGACGCGCAGGTTGTGGCCTTCGTAAGCCGTGATCACCCGCTCGTACAGCGCCAGGTTTCGCGGAGTGAGGGGCAAAGTCTCGCCTGCCGCCGGCAAATGAATGGGGCCATAGTTGTCGAGGTCCCAACTGGAGAAATCAAACGTGTTGGTGTTGGGGTACATGTCCAATGTTCCGCGGCGCGAGGTCGGGTCGTATGGCTGCACTTCTGCCACAAGGCCTTGCGCCAGGAGCGTGGCCGACTCGTCCGATCTGAGCGCCATGAAGTAGGTGCCGCCCGGGCCCTTGCCTTGGATGTCAATGTCAGTCAACCCGAAGCGCTCCCGGATGACCTTGAGATCTGCCTCGCGCTTGAGCCGTACGAGGTAATTGAACTGCAAACCCGCTGGAGAGGGAACGACCTCACCATTGATGACCAGCTCCCGGTTCACGATGGACAGGTCTTCACCGGGCAAGCCCACACATCGCTTCACATAGTGTTCCTTCTTGTCGACGGGACGGGCCTTGATGCCGTGGGACCGACTCCAATCCTTTCTGGCCATCGCATTGAACTTGGCTGGCTCGGTCTCATAGGCCACCACATCACCACCGGCAAAGCCGATGGCCCGCTGGCGAAGAAGGGCATGGTAGTCGTGTCCGGCGAGATAAGAATCCACCACCACCGTGTCTCCGTTGGGAAAGTTGAACACCACCGCATCGTAGCGGTCCACCTCACCAAATCCGGGGAGACGCATGTAGGGCAGCTCTACCCATTCCAAGTAGCTCGAACGCAGGTTCGTTCCCGGCAAGGCATTGTGAACGAAGGGCATGGACAATGGCACCTCCGGCACCTTTGGACCATAGCTCATCTTGCTGACCACCAAGTAATCACCCACGAGCATGCTGTCCTCCATGGAGGCCGTGGGAATCATGAAGGCTTCGAACACATAGCCACGGAGCAGGGAAGCCACGACTGTAGCCCACAGGATGGCCTCGCTCCATTCGCGGGCCATGCCTTTTTTCTTGCCGTCCCAATCCCGAGGGCCCACATAGGTGTCTTGCCCACCAAACGCGAGCGTGACCAAACCCACCCAAGGCAGCGCGCCCATCAGCCACTGCTGCGCCGTGGAGCGCTTCCCGAACGCGATGCCGGTCTCCACGTGAAGGATGGTGAACATGATGAGGTTGGGGCCCGGAAAAATGAGCCCGATCCACCAGTGCTTTGGACGCTTCAGCAGCGTGAGCCAGGTCCAGTAATTCAATCCGGGCACAGCGCCATGCCATGCTGTCAATCCCGCACGCTGAAACAGCCGTGGCAGGGTGACCATGTGGATCAGCGGAAGAAGCAGGAGCAGGAGGAGAGGAACCGACATGAGCTCAGGGATGGTGAGGCAATATCAACCCCAAACGTCTTCCATGCTGTGAATCTTGTCAAACGGCGGGGCTTGAACAACCAGCCATTCGGCGCAGAGAACCGCTCCTTTGGCGAACCCAGA
>NYTZ01000128.1 GCA_002683735.1 Flavobacteriales bacterium | reverse complement strand
GTTGGCCATTTCGCCCACCTGGAAACCGAAGTATTCGTTGGCGGGAGCATGGTTCAGGAACAGCAAGCTTCCGTCCAGTGAAGATCCTTCGACACCCGTCAGGTAAGCCTGGTCATTCTTCATCGTGTAGATCGTCCAGCTGTCGGTGATTTCCTGCGTCGGAGTGCAAGTGAATGCCGTCTTGAATCCGCCTTGCCAGTCGGCACCGCTCACACCGTTCTCGTAGACGATGAAGATGTCCCACTGCTCATCGGGATCGGTCACACCCTGCACGCGTCCTTCGAGGATGGCAGTCTGGTTGTCCGGGTATTCCGTGAAGGTCAGGCCTGGAGCGACCGGCTCGTAGTACGTCGAGGCAACACCAAACGTGGTGATGCCGAACAAGACCAAAGCGCCATCGTCTCCAATCCCGTTGGCTGTGGACGCAATGCAGGTGTTGCGCGCGCTGCGGAATACGAGCGGAGCGCATGACACCCCCACGGGGTTGCCCGTGCAGTTGTTGTAGGCCGTAAGGTTCGGGTTGCAGAGGGCGTTGTCCAATTCTTCCGGACAGCTGACCACTTGATTTTCAATGGATTCGCTCGTCACGAGGCAGACTTCGCTGCACTCTCCGTCAATGGGGTCGCCATCGCAGTCGAATCCGGGGAGCGGGCCGGGGCCGTTGCACTCGCCACAGAAATCGAGTTGTCCAATGCACGGATCGACATCGTCACAAATGCCGTCTTCGTCGGCATCCTCCGTACAGTTTCCACCGCAGATGCCCACGATGTCCAATGTGTTTCCAGCGCAATCACAGGCTCCCGGAGCAATGCCGTCTCCGCCACAGATGCCGCATTCGTCTTCTTGCTCGCAGCTGCCATCGTCGATGGTGGCCGTGGCGTCGTAGTTGCACGCCGTGGCGTCCATGCATCCTGCGCAGCTGGTGAATTCGCAGCTGGTGTCCTCTTCGGTTGCGGAAGCATCGTAGTTGCATGCACTGCTGTCCATACAACCGGGGATCTCGTCCTCGTCGCAGATGCTGTCACCGTCGGCATCGTTGAGGCAGTTGCCCTCACAGTCGAGGTTGTCGGCTGCGGGGAAGGTGCACTCGCCAGCATCGGTGGCGGTGGCGTCGTAGTTGCAGGCGGTCTCGTCCTGGCAACCGGCGATCTCGTCCTCGTCGCAGATGCTGTCACCGTCGGTATCGTTGAGGCAGTTGCCATCACAATCGAGGTTGGGCTGAGCGTAGGTGCAGTCGACCGTGTCGGTGGGTTCCAAGACATAATTGCACGCGAGGGGGTCTTCGATGCAGCCTTCGATTTCGTCCTCATCACAGACCTCGTCACCGTCGGCATCGTTGATGCAGTTGCCCTCACAGTCGACGTTGTCGTCGGCAGGGGGGTAGAAACAACCACCATCGTCGGTCAAGGCTGCCGGATTGTAGTTGCATGCCAGAGGTTCGAGGCAGCCAAATTCTTCGTCCTGATTGCACGTGCCGGTGCCATTGTCATCCGAATCGTTGAGGCACATCGTGATTTGAATGGAGTTGTTGACGTTGTCGCCATTCAGGTAGACCTGCGCCTGGATGGTGCCATGGACGTCGCCGTCGGTGGTGAGCTGGGCGACCAGAACGCGAAGGTCGTCGCCAGCAATGCCGTTGGAAGCAGTGGGCAGTGTGATGATGCCTCCGCCCGTGTTGTTGCTGATGTGAATGGGACCGCCAAGGGCGTCGAAAGAGATACGCCAATCTTGGCCTTCCGAGAACAGAATGGTCAGCGGTCCTTCTCCTGCGGTCATGTCGGGCTGCTGGTCGATGCCAATGGTGAGCCAGCTGTCCACTTCCAAGGTTGGAAACACGGGGAAAAGCGTCGGGCTGATGCCTTCGGGCGTGACATCGCCCAAATTTTGATCTTGGTAGAACGTGCCGGTCGAGGTGATGTGCATGGGGGCACCAACCGTGCCGAACAAAGCACCNACCTCGTCATCAGAAGAGGAGGTGGTGATGTAGACCCGGTANGTATTGAAGCCNGTNAGNTCNGTGCCNTCNGACAGGATGCCGATGTNGGTCATCACTGTGTCCACTTCAANGCTGAAGTCGGACAGGGCTTGCAGCTGAGCGGCACTCAGCTGGGTGTTGGCCGGGGAGAGGAAGGAATTCAGATCCTGTCCTTGGGACAAACCACACACCAAGAGCAGGGCAATAGTGGTGGCGAAACGGCAAAAAATGGGCATGGTCAAGTAGGTCAAGCGCGTTCGCGTCAAAAGTCACTCGATTACACCCTTTCGTAACCACCGCCGGCAAAGTTTATTCGGCCTTTTCTATATACATATCGCCTTTCGTCGATTTAATTGCAGCTTTCGCCGAAACCGGTAAGAAGCAACGTCAAGTCCGACGCCGAAACCGTGCCGTCTCCGGTGATGTCTCCGGGGCAATCCGACAGGCACCCCCACGAGGACAGCAGGGCGATGACATCGGTGATGCCTACCCATCCGTCGGCATCGATGTCAAGAATGCAGAGGGTGCCTGGAACAGGACAGAGCCCCACGAGGTCGACATACCACTCCATGTCGCTCCCTTCCGGTCCGCCCCATAAGTTGGTCGCGTGTAGCGTCCACAGGCCATTGCCGGATAGGTTGATGCCGTTGATGTTGGTCGAGAAGTTGCCTGGCGCATTGGTGGCCCAGTTCAATGGGGCCGATCCGCTAAATGTCACATTGTTGGCAAGGGGGGCTTCCTCCAAGGCAGTCGGATCGATGGGGTACAATCCCGTCAGTTGTACCCCCTGTCCGCTCGGCGATTCAAGCACGAGTATTTGATCGGATGCCCAGGCTCCGCCGTTGCTTTGGAAGTCCAATTCGACAGAGGCCCCGGTGCAGGTTCCAGCCGCTTCAAACGACAAGCTGGTCCAAGAACCACCAGCCAAAGGGGCTGTCCAATGTGTTTGCCAAAGGCATTGGCCAGCGCAGTCATAGCCGGGCTCAGGATGGGTACAGGACCCGTCACTCAGGGCTACGAGCGGGTCAAAATTGCAGGCGGCCGGATCGGTGCAGCCGAAGCACGAGAGGGTGTCGCAGGTCCCATCGTCGACAAGGGCGAAGACATCGTAGTTGCATGCGGCTGGAAGGGTGCACCCGACGCTGTCGACATCGGCGCAACCGGACATCAATTCGGAAAGGGCACCATGGAGGTTCAGGCGCCCTCCGGTGGCGGTGATGTCCAACAAGTCGGGACAGGCATCCACACCTTCGAGCAAGGCATCGCGGACACGAAGAGCAGCCAATTGGGGCTGGGCAAGGGCTTGATCGGCGAATTCCGGGCATGGAGCTCCGTAAAGCAGCGCGACGGCGCCGGCAACGGCGGGACTCGCAAAAGAAGTGCCCGTCCACAGCGCCATGCTGCTGTCGGCAGGGGAAGACCAGCCGGTGGGGAGCAGCAATTGCTCGCCGGGGGCACCGAGGTCGATGGAGTTCAGTCCAAAGGCCGCTTGGCTTCGAAGGTCCATGGAATCGGTCGCCGTCACGGAGAGAAGGCCGAATGACCCACATCCTGTGGGCATGTCGCCAACGAGGTCCACGTCGACGCTCAGGTTGGCCGTGGCGGCCACATTGAGTATGCCCACCTCTAACAGGGAATCGTAGACTGCGCACCACAGAGGGTGGTCTTCGGGGTTGGCATAATCGATGCCCCAAGAAGCGTTGGTGGCCACCACGAAGGCGCCACTGGTGCCTTGGCTATCGTTGAACCTTTTGCGGCGATCCCGGGCATAGGCATAGGCGGCAATGACCTCGGCTTCCGTGAGCGGGCCAATGTCGATGCGCATCAGCCCTGCGTCGGGGGCAACACCCGCGCCTTGAAAGGCATTGCCCGATGCGGCACCGGCCATTCCAGCCACAGCTGTCCCGTGGTCGTCTTGGGACACGACGTCGGTCATCGTCCAAGGGTTCCAGCCGAGGTGGTCATCCACATACCCATTCTCGTCGTCGTCGATCAAGTTGTTGGGGATGTCCTCTGCATTGACTGCAACGTTGTCTTCGAGCTCTGGGTGGTCGGGGTCGAACCCTTCAATGATGGCCACGACAGGTTGGTGGCCCAATGGGTTGGTTCCCCCGGTGCTGATGGCCCATGCGCTATCGGAATCCAGATCGATGTCGTTGTCTTGGACATGGTGCCATTGGGCCGTGACCCAGGGGTCATTGGTCCATCCACGCCGCTGGATGACATGGTTCAGTTGTGCGGTGTGAACGTCCTCGTGTTGTTGCAGTTGACGGAGCAGCAAGACTTTGTCGTCGTCCCCCAATTCTTTGTCTGCGGAGACAAAGTGCACCCCAAATGGCGCGGAATTCGGACGCCAAAGGGACAATCCCATGTCCTTCAGCGCCTGTTCCGGGGGGGGGTGACGGTGAAATTGAACCAGGAACTCGACGGGATGCTGACCCTCTTGCTTTTGTGCGTCAAGACCTTGTGATTCAGTGGGAAAGGCGGCCCATAGTGCCGCAAGTATGGCCATCGGAAAACCCCATGGGATGCGACGAAAGAAAGGGGGGCAACACATGGCTTCGGTCAAGCAGACCCTTTAAAATACGGCTTGAAGAGGACCCGTATCTTTGCCGCCCATGCGCAACATTGTCCTCTTTGGCCCTCCAGGGGCCGGCAAAGGCACCCAAAGTGCCCTGCTCGTTGACCATTTCGACTTTGTCCACCTGTCCACCGGGGACATTTTCCGGGCCAACATCAAAGGAGAGACGGAGTTGGGAACGCTGGCCAAGTCGTACATGGACCAGGGCAAACTGGTCCCTGACGACATCACGATCCGCATGTTGGAGGACAGCGCCAACGCCCATCCGGATGCCCGTGGCTTCATCTTCGACGGGTTCCCGCGCACCACGGCCCAAGCCGAAGCATTGGACCGCTTCCTGGAGGGAAAGGGCCAATCCATCAGCGGCATGCTCGCATTGGAAGTGGAGGAGGAAGAGCTGCGGGTTCGCCTCGCCAAGCGCGCTGAGACCAGCGGCCGGGTGGACGATGCCGATCCTGCCGTCATCCAGAAACGCATCGACGTCTACAATGCCGAGACGGCGCCGGTGGCCGGACACTACGAAGGTCAGGGCAAGTACCACGGCATCGCCGGCATGGGATCCATCGAGGACATCTTCGGTCGGCTCAAGGCGGCCATCGAGGGCCTCGGCTGATTTTCCGGCTGCCGGAGGAACGCCATGTCCAACCAGAATTTCGTCGACTACGTCAAGCTCTGTTGCCGCTCTGGAAAAGGGGGGGCTGGGAGCACCCATATGCACCGCGACCGGACCACGGCCAAAGGTGGTCCGGATGGGGGCGATGGGGGGCGGGGTGGCCATGTCATACTGCGTGGCAATGCCCAGATGTGGACTTTGCTTCACCTCAAGTACCGGAAGCACGTGCTCGCCGGTCATGGCGATCCTGGAAGCGGCAACCGTCGGCACGGCGCGGATGGCCGCGATGAATACCTCGACGTGCCCATCGGAACCGTCATCCGCGATGCGGAGACCCAGGAAATCGTGGGGGAAATCGACCAGGACGGTCAAGAGTGGATCATGGTGCCTGGCGGCCGAGGTGGCTTGGGCAACGACCATTTCAAGTCGCCCACGAACCAGACGCCGCGGTATGCGCAGCCCGGAGAAGATGGCCAGGAGCTGTGGCGCATCCTCGAGCTCAAGTTGCTCGCC
>NYTZ01000127.1 GCA_002683735.1 Flavobacteriales bacterium | reverse complement strand
CGGGTCAGCCTGCCCTTCTGGGCGCGGACCGCTGAACCACGGGCGCGCCGCCCAGTTCTCGGTGGTCATGATGCGGGCAGTCCACTTGCCTTGCTCCGTTTTCCAACGCCCTATGGCGCGCAGCGCAACCCGGCGGCGAGCGGCGTAGCCTCCGTCCAGCTGCTGGCGCTCGGAAAATCGCCACTGCACATTGAGGTCCCAATGCTTGTTGAGCCGGTACTCCAATGCCGCGTCCACCAACCCTTGCTCATGCCATGAAGCTCCCTGCGTCCAGCGATTTTCCCACTGCAACGACCACGACCAGGTTTTGTTGAGGGATTGGCCCACGCCGGTGCCCACCCAGCACTCCGTGTCGGTGTATTGGCCGCTTGCCGAAAGGGCAAATGCGGCGCACGCAAGAAGTACGATGCCGCGCACAGTGCTCAAATGTCCTTGTAAATGCGCAAGGCCCCTATGTCCACAGCTTCTTCGCCCGCCTCAATTTCAAACTCCCGAACGATGGCAATGTCCGGAGCGTTGTTGAACGGCGGCAGCGTATCCTCGCTGTAGACGTACACCGTGTACGCACCCGGCCGCAACCCGTAAAAAGCGAATTCCCCGTCAAAGTTGGTCTGCACCCGGTCGTCCGGCCCCACCCGATCGCCGTAGGTGATGAACACGTCTTCATCTGCAGCCGGCACGACCACGGCATTGGCTGGATTCGTAATGACAATGCGCTGCTCGAGTTCCACGTTACCCGTTACGGTCGTGATGCCGCCCTCGCCGGGAGTGCGCGTGCATCCAACCAAGGCGATGATCACAGCAAGGGACAAAAAGATTATTCGCATGCTCTGTGGTTTTTCAAAAATGAATCCAATTCTTACGTCTGCAAAGTAGGGACTCCCTAATTTCGAACACAATATATTTCTCGCCGCATGGTTCCCCACGAAGAACATTCTCCCCTGCAACACACCGGCCTCGGCGAAGGCCGCATTGAGGTCGTGTGCGGGCCGATGTTCTCGGGCAAAACCGAAGAGCTGCTCCGCCGGGTACGCCGCGCTCAAATTGCCGCCCAGCCCACGGTGATTTTCAAGCCGGCGACTGACACGCGTTACCAGAAAAACCACGTGACCTCCCACGATTCGAATGCCTTGCCGTCGGTCACCGTCAGTTCAAGCCAAGGCATCCTCGATTATTTGCGTGCTCAGCCGCGCCCGGTAACCGTGGTTGCCATCGACGAGGCGCAATTCTTTGATGCCGAACTGCCCTCCACGTGCGTCACCCTCGCCAACAATGGCATCCGGGTCATCGCTGCCGGATTGGATTTGGATTTCAAGGGCATTCCCTTTGGTGTCATGCCCGAGCTGCTGGCCTTGGCGGAGGAAGTGACCAAACTCCACGCCGTGTGCATGGAAACGGGACGGCCGGCGCATTTTTCGCACCGCATCGCGGGCGGCGACAGCACCGTGGAAATCGGTGAGAAAGACCGCTACATCCCGTTGACCCGTCAGGCCTTCGTCGAAGCGCGGAAGCAAGCAGATCGCCGCGAATCCTCGGCCGAATGACCGTCGGAGCATGGAAGGCGTGGCTTGAGTCCGCCTCAACTGTACACGCCGTGACCGCGGCCAGTGTGCCCATGCCATCGGGCACCCCCTTGTTCATCACCCAAGATTCCCGGGCGCTTGAAGCTGCCAAACCCGGAGCCCGANCCCATTTGTGGCCCTCCCGGGCAATTGGCACGACGGCCACGCATTCCTCGAAGAAGCCCATGCCAACGGCGCTCGTTACTTCCTGGTCAGCGACTCCGTGCAACCACCCGACCTTCCGGAATCCGATGTCGTCCGNTGCGCCGATCCCATCGCCGCTTGGCAATCGCTCACCCGGCAGTGGCGCNACGCATGCGGAACGTCCATCATCGCCATCACGGGGAGCAACGGCAAAACCACCGTCAAGGAATGGCTGCTGCAACTGATCGCTCCGCGCACCGTCGCGTTTGGCAGTCCACGCAGCTACAACAGCCAAGTCGGCGTTCCCCTCGCCCTCGCGGAATTGACGCCTCACCATGAATGGGGCGTCGTCGAAGCCGGCATCAGCCACCCCGGCGAAATGCCACGACTCGCCAACTGCATCGGCCCCAANGTCGGTGTCCTCACCCACCTCGGCGAAGCCCACCTCGAAAACTTCGCCAGCTCCGATGCCCTGCGCGACGAAAAACTCNCGCTGTTCAACGGCTGCGACTGGGTCGCCATGCCGGGCTACCTCGANGNCGCCGCGCAACAACTCCGCTCACAAGGCATCACCGTCCACACGTGGGGGGAATCCGAGCACGATGCGCTGCGCGTGTCGAGCACACTGCAAGGTGACGGAAGGGCCGTAGCGGCAGAATACAAAGGCCAACGGTTGAGCTGGTCGTTGCCTTTTTCAGATGAAATGGGCTACCGCAATGCCATGACCGCCGCGCTGGTGGGATTGGTGTGGGGCGTTCCGGCCGAGGAAATCGGCGGCACACTCGACCGGTTCAGAGACCTGGAACACCGCATGCAGCGCATCCGGAAAGGCGACGGCATGTGGGTGCTCTCCGATGCCTACACCAACGATTGGGACGCCTTGGGGCTCGCGCTCAGCGATTTGAAACGCATCCCCGGCCATGCCAAAAAAGGCGCGATCATCGGTCCAGTGCCCGGCATGAATGCCGANGGCATCGCGCGGCTGAATGCTTTGATTGCCGGCAGCGGCATCGACACCGTGTGGGCCATTGGTCCTGCATGGGGAGCTGAGGGAGCACAGCCTTGGCGGCAGTTGGCTTCAGCTGAAGAGGCGCTGAATGCGTTGCAGGGAGAAGACGACCCCTTTCATGGACACCACGTGCTGGTCAAGGGTCCGCGCGCCGAGCGATTCGAGCGGCTCACGGATGCCTTGGTGCAACGCGGGCACACCACGCGGTTGGTACTCGATTTGGAAGCCTTGACCCACAACCTGCAACAGCTTCGCCGGTACATCCGCAGCCAATGCCCGAGCGGTACGGACCTCATCGGCGTCATCAAGGCGAGCGGGTACGGAACACACGCAGCAGCGATCGCGCGCGTGCTCGAGTTTCACCGCGTGCCCCTAGTCGCTGTCGCCTGTACAGAAGAAGGGGTGGAATTGCGTGCGCACGGCATCACCAGCCGCATCCTTGTTTTGAACCCCACACCCGACACCTTGGCGGCCTTGCTTCAGCACCGATTGGAGCCCACTGTTCACTCCGAAGAACAGTTCGAAGCGTTGGTCCGTGAACTCGGGCAACCCGAAGCCCCTTGGCCCATCCACCTCAAAGTCGATACGGGCATGCACCGGTTGGGGTTTGCCCCCGATGACCCGGCATTGCTCCGCGTCGCAGGGCATGCGCAAGTCGATGTGAAAAGCGTGTTCAGCCACCTCGCGAGCGCCGACCGACCCGACCAAGACGACGCCACTCGCCGTCAAGTCGAAGCGTTCGACCGAGCGTCGGCGGCCCTTCGAACAGTTTGCCCTCGCATCAAAACCCACCTGCTCAACTCGTCTGGATTGATGCGCTTCCCCGATGCGGCTGGGGATTATGTGCGGGTCGGGATCGCCTTGCTCGGCGTGGTGCCGGCTGGCGACATGGACCTCAAGCCCGTTGTGCATTTCGAAACCGCGATTGCNTCCCTGCACCGCATCCCGCCCANCGANGGGGTCGGNTACGGGCTGGAGGATGCCGCCAACCATGAACGCATCCTCGCCACCCTGCCCGTTGGCTATGCGGACGGATACCCGCGCAGCCTCTCCAATGGACGCGGGCACGTGGTGGTTCGANGCGAACGTGTGCCCGTTGTCGGCAAGGTGTGCATGGACATGACCATGGTTGATGTCACGTCCGTTCCCGGCGCCCGGGTCGGAGACAGCGTGGAACTGTTCGGCCGCCAACTGCCCATCGAGGATGTCGCAGCGGCGGCCGGAACGATTGCCTATGAAATTCTGTCGCGCGTCCCCACGCGGGTGCTTCGGGAACAGCGCGGCGGCTGACTTCAGACCGCCTCCTTCAGGAAGTACTTGTACTGCATGCGCGTGATCCACCAGTACATGACCGGCACAATGATCAGCGTCAAGAAGGTGGCAAACGTCAAGCCGTAGATGATGGCCCAGCTCATCGGTTTCCAGAACACGTTGTTGTCCCCACCGATGTAAATCCGCGGGTCGTACTCCGTGACCAAGGTGACGAAATCAATGTTCAAGCCGATCGCCAACGGCAACAAGCCGAGGACGGTCGTAATGGCGGTGAGCAATACAGGCCGCAAACGGGTGCGACCCCCCGAGACAATGGATTCCACCACTTCACTGAAGGGCAAGTGGCTGTCCACGTTCTGGTCCCGCCGTTTGCGTTCGCGTATCAAGTCCGTGTAATCGATCAGGACGATGGCATTGTTCACCACGACGCCGGCCAGCGAGATGATACCGATCATCGTCATGATGATGACAAAATCCATTTGGAAAATGACCAGCCCGAGGAGCACCCCAATCAAGCTGAAGAACACGCTGAATCCGATGATGAACGGGGTGGTTATGGAGTTGAACTGGGCCACAATGATCAAAACAATCAAAAACAGCGCAAGCAGCAGAGCGCGCGACAAAAACGCCAACTCCTTGGCCTGCTCTTCCTGCTGACCGGTAAACGCAAACCGCACGCCGTTGGGGACCTCAAATCCGTCCAAGGCCGATTCCATCTGCGCAACAATCTCATTGGCGTTGGCGCCCTCGAGCACGTTCGAGCTGAGGGTGATGATGCGGTCGAGGTCCTTTCGCTTGACGCTGCTGAACGTTGTGCTGCGCTCGGCTGTTGCCACAGCGCTGATCGGCACTTCTTTGATTTGGCCATCGGATGCGCTGCGGAAAATCACCTTCTGGTTCATCAAGGCGTCGACGTTGTTGCGGGCCGACTCCTCAAAACGCACATTGATGGGGTAGTCGTCCTCGCCGTCCTTGTAGGAGCTGACCTCGCGCCCGAATAGGGCCGTACGGATGGTGAATCCGATGTTCTGCGTGGACAGTCCGTAGCGGCGGGCCTTCTCGCGGTCAATGGTGATCGGGAGTTCGGGCTTGCGCTTGTCGACGTCGATTTTCAATTCTTCAACTCCAGCGAAATCCAGGCCGCGCAGGTACTGGCGCATGGAGGTGGCTGCGGCCAACACATCGTCGTAGTCTTCACCGCGGATTTCGATGTTGATCGGCGGACCTTGAGGCGGCCCGTCGGAGTTCTTGGTCACCACGATTTCCGCTTCTGGGTAGCCGCTCAACCGCTCGCGCACGGCGCGCAGCATATCGCGGGTGGACTGCCCCTGGCGCTCCTGAAACTTCACAAAATTCACTACGATTCGGGCCTTGTGCGGGGTGTTCCCGAGCGACGGACCCTCTTGCGGATCACTGGTGCCGTTGCCCACCTGACCGATGACCGAGTTGGCCATGTACGACTCGAGTTCGCCCGTCTCTGGGTTCAGGCGCTTGAAGCGGTCCTCGTTGAGTACTTCGAGCACCATGCCTTCGATCTCGCGCGTGACGCGGTTGGTCTCCTCGATGTCGGTGCCGATTGGCATGTCGATGTAGACGTTGACGTACTGCGGCTCGTTCTGCGGGAAGAATTCCACCTTGGGCGGGAAGATGCCCAACAGGACCAGTGAGCTGAAGAGCAGGCCGATCATGCCGTAAAAGAACAGCCAGGGTTTGGCGCCACTGAGTGCAAATCGCAGCACCTTCTCGTAAGCGTTTTCGAGCGTGGGGAGCATCCGGTTCTGGAACCAGGCTGTTGCTGGCGTGAGTGCGTAACGGTTCAGCAGCCCAACCACACCGCCCAGTACGAACAGGTTGCCCAGGGTGTTGAAGCCGGCCCCCAGAAGGAGCATTCCAAGGACCACGAGAATGCCCGTGGTGATGAACAGCCGGCGCACATTCATCTCCGCTTCCTCGATGCGCATGTAGAGGCTTGTCAGCACGGGGTTGATGACGAGGGCCACGAACAAGGAAGAAGACAAGACGATGATGAGGGTCATCGGCAGGTATTTCATGAACTCTCCGATGATGCCGGGCCAGATGGCCAATGGCATGAAGGCGGCCAGCGTGGTGGCGGTGGAGGCGATGATGGGCCAGGCGACTTCTCCCACGCCATAACGGGCGGCGTCAAAGGGCGACATGCCCTCGTCCATCAGGCGATAGATGTTCTCGACGACCACGATGCCATTGTCCACCAGCATGCCGAGCGCTAGGACGAGGGCGAAGAGCACCATTACGTTGAAGGTGATGCCGAGGGCGTTGAGGATGGCGAAGCTGAGGAACATCGACAGCGGGATGGCCACCCCGACGAACAGGGCGTTGCGGAGTCCGAGGAAGAAGAGCAGCACGCCGACCACCAGCAGGACGCCGAGGATGATGCTGTTTTGCAGTTCCTCGACTTGCGTCCGGGTTTGGTCCGATTGGTCGGAGGTGATGCTGACGTTCAAGTCAGTGGGCAGGAATTCGGCCTTGGCTTCGGCGATGATGCGGTTGATCTCGTCAGAGGCGATGATGAGGTTCTCTCCGGACCGCTTCCGCACGTCCAGGGAGACCACAGGGTTGCCCCACTCGCGGGCGAAGCTGGTGGCTTCCTGGTCGACGAATTGAACCTTGGCCACATCTCGGAGGTAGACGGGTTTTCCGCCTTCGGCCTTCACGATGATGGCCTCGAGTTCGGCGGCATCGCGAAAGTCCCCGACCACCTGGACGGTGCGTCGCCGGCCGTCCATCAGAATGTCGCCCCCGGAGATGGACACGTTTTCCTGTGCGATGGCTTGTGCGATGTCGTTGAAGCTGACCAAGCGGGCCTCCGCCTTGAGGTAGTCCACCTCGACCTCCATCTCTTTTTTGTTGACCCCGCGGATCTCGGCTTCGTTGACCTGTTGGAGGTTCTCGATGCGCTCCTGCAGTTCCTCAGCGTAGTCCTCGAGCTGGTCGATGGGGTAGTCGCCGGACAGGTTGACCTGCATGACCGGGATGAGCTCGGAGAAGTTGAGCTCAAAGACGTTGGGGTCGCTCGGGAGGTCGTCCGGGAAGCTGGGGTCGCTCATCGCGACGTCCACTTTGTCCTTGACCTTGCGCAACGCCACCTCCGGGGTGACGGAGAAATCGAACTTGACGTCGATTGCGCTGTAGCCTTGCTGGCTTGTCGAGATGATTTTGTCGATGCCTGTGATGCTTTTCAGCTCCTTTTCGATCGGGCGGGTGATCAGTTTCTCGATGTCGCTGGGGCTGTTGCCCGGGTAGGCGGTGCCGATGTAGACCTCGGGCACACTTACTTCCGGGAAGCTCTCCTTCGGGACGGTGATGTAGCTGGAGACGCCGGCGAGCAGGATGATCACGATGAGCACCCCGACCGTCGTGCGGTTGCGGATGGAGGCGGTGCTCAGCCCGAACTCCTTGAGTTTCTCTGAATTCATGGGAATCAGTCGGAATTCGCGATCAACGAAGGACCTGGACGGCCTCGCCTTCGACCACCTGACCGGCGCCGCGGTCGATGATGTCCATGCCAACGTCCAATCCGTCTAGGACCAGCACGCGGTCCTCGTAGGCGGTGCCGATGGTCACGGGTTGTCGCTTGGCTTGGCCGTTTTCAATGCGGTACACGAAGTCCTTTCCGGCGCGATCCTGAAGGATCAGGCTGGAAGGCAAGGTCAGGGCCGTGTCGATGTGGAGGTCGTTGATGCGCAGGGAGACGAACTGGTTGGGCAGCAGGCCATGGTCCCCTAGAATCGGCACCACGATTTCGAAGGTGCGGTTGGCCGGTTCGATGTAGCGGCCGACCCGGCCGATGGCGGAGGAAAGGGTGTCCATTCCGGGCATGATGATGTCGACGCTTTGGCCTTCGTTGACCGCTCCGACGTAGTGGTCACTGACGGAAGCGCGGACGTACATGTCTTCAAGGTCGAGCACACGAACCACGGGTTGCATCGGCGAGGCCAATTCTCCCTTCTTGGCGAAGATGCGGTCGACGGTGCCGTCGAAGGGGGCGGTGATTTGACCGAGTTCTACCTGCTCGTTGAAGGCGGCGATGCTCTCTTCCAAGGCCTCCACATTGGTGCGGGCCTCGAGCAATTGTATCTCGGTGCCAATGCCCTGTTCCCAAAGGCGTTCTTGCCGCGCGAGGAGGTCTTGGGCGAGGTTCAGGCGGGTGTCGAGTTCGTCACGGTTGCTGGCGACAGCGTCATTGTCGAGGTCGAGGAGGACCTGCCCTTTGCGGACCGACTCTCCTTCGCCCACGCGGATGCGCTCGACCGTGCCCTGCGTCATCGGGAAGAGGCGGGCCATGCGGTCGGTCTCCACATTGCCTTGGACGGTGAAGTAGTGGTCAAAGGGGGCCGTCTCGAGGGTGAGCGTCGTGACCTTTCGGGCATTGCCGCTGGCCAGGTCCACATCGGGATTGGGGGCATCACCGGCAGGGGCGTCTGGCGCTCCACAGGCGGTGAGGAACAGGGCGGGAACCGCCAGGAGGAGGAGGGTGCGGATCATGGGATCAGGCGTTGAGGGAGCGTTGGAGACGGAGGTGGGCGTTGAGCCAGCGGAGTGTGGCTTGGGTGAGGCCGCCTTGAGCGCTGACGCGTTGGTTCTGGGCTTGGGTCAAGTCAAAGCTGCTGGCCAGGCCTTCGGTGAACTTGGTTCGGGTGCGTTCGAGGATTCGGGTGGCGAGGTCGAGCCCGCGCTGGGCTTGCTGTCGTTGCTCGAGGGCGGAGGTGTACTCGGACATGGCGGTCCGGTATTCGAGTTCGGCAGCTTCGGTGATTTGCTCAAGGGCGGTCGCGGCGCGGTCGCGGGTCAACTCGGCCTGGAGCACGCGCTCCTTGCCGGCGAAACTGGACCAAATGGGAATGGTCATTTGGACCCCCACGAGTTGGATCGGGTACCAGTTGCCTTCGCCGAAGAAGTCAAAGTTGGATCGCTGGGCGTTGCGCTGGTTGGTGTAGAAGGCTCCGATGCTGGGCATTCCGGCGGCCTTTTCATTGCGGATACCGAGTTCGGACAGCTCGAGGTTCTTGGCTTGGGTCCGGATTTCGGGGAGGCGAACCGCATCGAAGGGCGTGCCGAGGACGGAGGCGCCGTCGAAGGTGCCTTCGAGGGTTTCGAAGGAGTCCGCTAGGATGACGGTGGTTTCCACGGGCATGCCGATGGTGAACTTCAATGCGTCGAGGGCGACCTGCGCCATGCTTTCGGCCGTGGCGCGCTGTTGGGCCACATCGGAGACCGCAAGTTCGAGTTGGTCGGCATCGGTGGTTTCGGCGAGGCCGGCTTCGACCAGGGCGCGGGTCTGCTCAAAGGCTTCCGCGGCGAGGGCTTCGGCTTCGCGGAGGATGGCCACGTTCTGGTCGGCTGCCATGGCGGCAGCATAGGCTTCACCGGCGGCACGCCGGGCGTCGGAGATGGAGCTCGATTCTGCGGCTTCCATGGCGCTGGCGTAGGCTTTGGCGGCTTGAATGCCGACGAAGTAGCTCGGGCTAAACACGAGTTGGGTGGCGGTGATTCCGGCGGTCATGGTTTGTTCCGCCCCGAATTGGAATTCCTGTATGGCGTCTGGATTGGTGGGGGGGGTGTCGAGCGGTACGCCGGTGGCTTGGGCCACGCCGCCGAGGAAGGTGGTCAGGTAGTCCGGGAAGCCGAACACGTCCCCGCTGGAGACCTGCGTCGGGATGTCGATGTACCGGTTGTATTCGATGGAACCGCTGACTTGGGGGAAGCCGGAAGCGATGGTTTCGCGTGTGGTGCTGGCAGCCTGGTCCTTATCGAAGCCGGCATAGCGGACGGCGTAGGCGCGTTCTGCGGCCACGGACTGCGCTTCTTCCAGGGTCAGGCGGATGCCGGACTGGGCCTGGATGGCGCAGCCCGTCAAGAGGCCGATGGCGAGGAAAAGGGAACGGATCATGAGACGGCGTGGGCCTCCTTGGCCCGGTTGCGGTTGTTGTAATAGGCCATTCCCTGCTCCGTGGCGATGCCGCGGAGGTGGTAGGCGTTGAGTTCCTGTTGGAGTTCGGAGAGGGGACGGCCGAATTCCTCAATCGTGGCCACGTTGGTCATCGTCTGGACCATGGCCATGTGAAGCCGGGCAATGAGTTTGGCGTCGAAATCCTTGCGGTAGAAACCCTCCCGTTGCCCCCGCTCGATGTTGCGGAGCAGGTAGCCCTCCATGTTCTCCTGCTTATGCGCTTCGAGCCGTTGCATGGCGGAGGGGTAATACTTCTGTAGGTCGAACAGCATACTCGGGTGCATGTTGCGGAGCTCGGTTTGCATGTACTCCATGGTGCTGATGACGCCGTCAATGGCGTTTTCGCCCCCTTCGCTTAAGGCGCAGATGCGGGCGTCCTGGCGGTTGCACATGCGGTCGAAAACCTGCAACACGAGGTCGGACTTGTCCTTGCAATACTTGTAGAGGGTCTTCTTCGACACGCCGAGTTCACGGGCGAGGTCGTCCATGCTCACGGCGCGGACCCCAATGCGCCGGAAGACTTGTTCACAGCCTGCGAGCAGCTCGATGAGGCGTGTGTCTTGTGTTGATCCTTGTGCGGCTGGAGACATCCAAACTGGATTTCAGGCCGCGAAAGTAGCCCTTCATGTGTGGTTTGGAAACGAAAATCGTGTTAAAACGTTTCCGGCGTTTCGGGCCCGAAAGGTTCTGTCCATCTAGGCGAACGCCGGGCGACTGCACGAGTCAGGTCGGCCCCACGGGATTCACATTTCTCAATGTGGAGGCCGAACCAAGTGCCCAGCGGGCAAGGCATCTGCGCTAGAGGACTCCGGTGTCCAGATCCACGGGCAATGCTCCATCAGGAAAGGGTGCGGCGAATGAGATCCGGGTCGGCGTTCTGGGCCAACGTGACGCGCAAGCGGGGCTCGGCTTCCATTGCGCGGCGGATGGCGAACTGGGCTTCTTCGTTGCGGGCCCAGCTGCGGCGGGCGATGCCGTTGTTGACGTCCCAGTGCAGCATGGAGGTCAGGCGGTGTTCGGCCGCATCTGACCCGTCGATGAGCATGCCGAAACCACCGTTCATCACCTCGCCCCAGCCCACGCCTCCTCCGTTGTGGAGGGAGACCCAGGTGGCGCCGCGGAAGGCGTCTCCGACGAAATTCTGAACGGCCATGTCGGCGGTGAAGGCGGAGCCGTCGTAGATATTGGAGGTCTCGCGGTAAGGACTGTCTGTGCCGCTTACGTCGTGGTGGTCGCGGCCGAGGATGACCGGTCCGGAGAGCCGTCCGTCGGCGATGGCGTCGTTGAAGGCCTTGGCGATGCGCATGCGGCCTTCGGCATCTGCATAGAGGATGCGGGCTTGGGAACCCACGACCATTTGGTTCTGCTTGGCACCGCGGATCCACTGGATGTTGTCGGCCATCTGCTGTCGGATCTCCGCCGGGGATTCGGCCATCATCGCTTCGAGCACCTCACAGGCGATGGCGTCAGTGGAGTCGAGGTCGGCAGGGTTGCCGCTCGCACAGACCCACCGGAATGGGCCGAAGCCGTAATCGAAGCACATGGGACCCATGATGTCTTGCACGTAGCTGGGGTAGCGGAAGGCTTCTCCGTCTTCTGCCATGATGTCGGCGCCGGCGCGCGAGCTTTCCAGCAGGAAGGCGTTGCCGTAATCGAAGAAGTAGGTGCCGCGTTCAGTGTGGCGGTTGACGGCCTCGGCATGGCGGCGCAGGCTTTCCTGAACATGGGCCTTGAACTGATCGGGATCCTCTGCCATCATGGCCTGCGACTCCTCCAAGGAGAGCCCTGCTGGGTAGTACCCGCCTGCCCAAGGATTGTGGAGGGAGGTCTGGTCGGAGCCGAGGTGAATGTGGATGCCGGCCGTGTCGAAGTGCTCCCAGACGTCGACGACATTGCCGAGGTAGGCAAAGCTCACGGCCTCCTTGGCGACCATGGCGGCGCGGACCTTCTCGGCCAGCACAGCAACGTCCTCAATGACGTGGTCCACCCAGCCTTGCTCGTGGCGCTTCCAGGCGGCTGCTGGGTCGACCTCAGCCGTGACGGAGACCACTCCGGCGATGTTGCCCGCCTTGGGTTGGGCGCCGGACATGCCGCCGAGACCCGCGGTGACAAACAGTTTTCCGGCAAGGGACGGGTTCTCCGGGTCGAGGCGTCGTCCGGCATTGAGCACTGTGATGGTCGTGCCGTGGACGATGCCCTGCGGGCCGATGTACATGTAGGATCCGGCGGTCATTTGGCCGTATTGGCTGACCCCGAGGGCG
The DNA here is from genome assembly GCA_002683735.1 of Flavobacteriales bacterium. Next base: position 664 of record NYTZ01000127.1, on the reverse strand, counting down.
TTCATGCGCTCGTAATCGTCGCCGCAGCTGTAGTTCGGGATGACCATGCCGTTGGTCACCACCACCCGGGGGGCACCGGGGGGGGAGGGGAACAGGCCCATCGGGTGTCCGCTGTACATGACGAGCGTCTGTTCTTCCGTCATTTCGCTCAAGTAGCGCATGACGAGGCGGTACTGCGCCCAGTTCTGGAAGACGGCGCCGTTTCCGCCGTACGTGATGAGCTCCTCGGGGTGTTGGGCGACGGCCGGGTCCAGGTTGTTCTGGATCATCAGCATGATGGCCGCGGCCTGCGGGGTCTTGGCCGGGTATTGGTCAATGGGCCGCGCGTGCATCGCGTAGTCCGGCATGAACCGGTACATATAGATGCGGCCGTAGGTGCGCAGTTCTTCTGCGAATTCCGGCGCTAGCACCGCGTGGTATTCTGCGGGGAAATACCGGAGCGCATTGGCCAGCGCCAATTCCTTCTGCTTCGGCGTTAGGACGTCTTTTCGAACCGGGGCATGCGGGACTTCCGGGTTGCGCGACTTTGGTGCGGGAAGCAAGGAGGGCAAGCCTTCGGCAATGGCAGCCTTGAAATCGGCAAGGGTCGGGGCGGGCGTGGCGGTGGAATTCATCTCAGAGGCCTTTTGGATTCCGGACGCGTCCTGTCCCCTTGTCGAAGCCG